>DATEHJ010000166.1:0-16299 GCA_035279645.1 Gemmatimonadaceae bacterium | reverse complement strand
GGCATCGAGATCGTGCGGCTGCACGAGGTGAGTGACGAGCTCTATCACCTCGATTGCTCGATCTTCGTGATCGACGAAGAGAACGTGCTCGTGACACAGCCGGGGCTGGATAAGCAATCGATCAAGACCGTCGAGCGCTACGCGAACGTGATCATGACGCCGAGTGGCACGAAGGGCATCAACTCGACGGGCATCACCAACGGCGTGAAGATCCCCGAGAAGAAAGTGTTCTTATCGGGCACATTCATGCCCGAGATGCCCAGCTATCGGAAGGCGATGGAGTGGGTGTTGAAGACGTTCGACCAGTTCGGCTATACGGTGATCCTGCTCGACACCGACGAAGCGGACAAAAGCGGCGCGGATTTGTCGTGCATGGTGATGCACCTCGACTTCGAGCCACAGCAGCAGCAAGTAGTTAAGTAGTCTCACAACTCGCGCACGAGCCCCCGGGCCTCGCTCCAACGATGGAGCGGGGCCTTTTGCTGTCTCACACCGCCAAGCGATGCAAACACCGATGACCGTCCCCACAGCGCCCGCGCTGCACACGATCGTCGAAGCGATCCTCATCATCGCCGTCGGCGTGAAGGCGTGGCTCGATCGCCGCGCGCTACCGCGACGCGCCCATGAGCTCGACACGCTGCTCACCAAGAAGCTCGCGCCGATCCACAAGCAGCTCGACGAGCTGAAAGCCTACGTGATCGGCCCGGACGGACAGAACGGGCTGCGCGGTGATCTCCGCGTCGCCGAAGAGCGGATCGACGGACTCGAGGAGCGCGAGCGCCGGCGCCTCGAGGCCCGCGACATCGGCGCATTGCAGAGGCCCACGTGAAACACTTGCTGGCTTACGTCTTCGCGCTCGTCTTCCTGGTCGTTGCCCTGGCGCTGCTCGCGCCCGATCTGATCGCGCGCCACGCGCCGCACATCACGCTGGTGTACGTCTCGGTCGGCCTACTGGTCGGCGCCGTGCTCCTGGCCGCGCCGGCGGATGCGCAGCAGGCGTTAGGCGTCGTCGCGCCCTACCTCCCGATGACGAAGAAGGCCGTGGCCGCGCTGCCCCAGGCGGAAGCGGCGCCCGACGTCGACCACGGCAGCGTATGAAGCCGACGATCCTGACGCCCGCGATGGACGGCACGCGCGGCATCGATTGCGATGAGGCGATCACCGCCGACCTGGCGGCCCGCTTCTACGGACACGGCTACAGCTTCGCGATCCGCTACGTGCGGCGCTCCGTGGCCCATCCCTACGATCTCACGCGCGCCGAGTTCGAGGCGATCATCGACGCGGGGCTCGGGCTCATGCTCGTGCAGCACGTCGAGTCGGCCAAGAGCTGGGCACCGAGCGGATCGAAGGGTGATGCCTATGCCGGCGCCGCGGTGACCAACGCGCGCGCGCTGCGGTATCCCGACGGCGCGATGCTCTGGTGCGATCTCGAGGGCGTCGCCGAAGGGACACCGCCTAACGACGTGCTCGCCTACCTGCATGGCTGGTACGACGTCGTGAAGACCGCAGGCTATCTGCCAGGGCTGTACGTCGGCTTCCACTGCGGACTCCGGCCGGAGGCGCTCTACCACGAGCTGGCGTTCGAGCATTACTGGGCGAGCTACAACCTCGACACGGACGAGTATCCCGCCGTGCGCGGGATTCAAATGCGCCAGTGGTCGAAGCACGACGCCGACATCCCCCGCGGTGTGACGCAGGCCTTCCAGGTCGACACGGTGCTCGCCGACAAGCTGGGCGGACGGCCGCTCTTGCTCGTCGCCGACAATGAAGAGGTGGCCGGATGACGCTCGAACAACTCTTCCCCGGCACGACGACCACGCTGCGGCTCATCGTCGGCGCCGTCGTGTTCGCGGCGCTGGTGTTACTCGGTGGCAGCTGCTGGGTGTACCGCGCCCACCGTCACTCGGACGATTATCTGCGCGTGCAACTCGACGTGAAGCAGGACTCGCTCAAGGAAGCCATCCGGGTCCGCGACTCGGTGGAAGAGCAGCTCGCGGGCCTCCAGAAGTACGCTCTCGTGTTGCGCGATACCATCGGCCTGGCCGATCGCCGCGCCGACAGTCTGACGCGCCTCGCCGAACGGAATCGCACCTTCCGTCTTCGCGTGATCGATTCGCTGCACGTCGCCGTGACGGCGAGCGACAGTGATCGCGCGGAAGAAGTGCACGAGGTGCCGATCGAGATCACCGAGCAGCTCGCGCTCGACTCGGCCGCACTCCAAGCCCAGGACGACCGCAGCGCGAAGAAGGATCGGCTGATCGACGTGCAGTCCACCGAAAACCGCGCGCTCATCAAGACGGTGCAGCTGGACTCGATGGTGACGCGCCAACTCGAAGAACAGATCGCTGATCTCAAAGCGATAAAGACGCCGCGGCTCACGTTCAGGATGGGCGTCGTCGTGGGCACGGGCCTCGCCGTTCTCGTGAAACTGGCCGTCGCGGCATTGGTGCGCTGATGACACTCTTTCGCACCCGTGCCCGCATCCTCGGCATCTTCGGGCCGCTGGCGATCGCCGCGGCGTTTGGCCTCTCATCGCTCGCCGGCTGTCGCGCGTGCAACGTGGTGGGCGTGTTCTACTTCTGCAACGACGAAGGCCCGCACGAGATTGTCCAGAACGTGCCGGCCGACTGGCGCGCGCGCGCGACCGAAGTCCAGCAGGAGCTCTATCAGTACACGAAGCTCCACTCGCCCGCCGACACGCTACGCTTCGTGTGGCACGACCCTGCGCAGATCATCTATGTGGTGGTGCGCGGCCACGGGATCCCGAACGGCGCCGCGCGCACGGACGGCGATACGCTCTTGTTCAACCCGGAAGTTCTCGACAATCCGGGCGTGCAGCGTCACGAACTCGTGCATTGGGTGCAGCCAAACGCGCCGTGGCTTGAGCCTGGCGGCCAGATCCATTACAAGCCGATCTTCGACTTCGTGAGAGCGCCGCTCGTCGCGTTTGGCGGGTAATCCGTGGGGACAAAGAAGCCCTAATCCACAGCGGAGTGTGGAACGTTATCGTTTGGTGGGCGGCGCGACCATGAGAGAATTCTCATAATGCCGTGCCGCCCTTGCATGTCCCGGTGCGGAGACTTTATGTAGGGAACGGCGACCGGGCACATTGGCGCCGAAGCGCTGACGCTTTTGTAAGGAGTCGCATCGCAATGCCTGGCCGCCTCTCGCCCGGTACCTTCCTCTCGCTCTTCCGACACCCCCGCACGGGAGAGCTCTTGTACGATCAGCCATATCCGAAGCAGTCCAACACGCAACCGCACGACGACGATCCCCAGGATTGCGTGCGGCGCTCGGCGTCGGTCGACGCGGACATGACGCAACTGATCGGGTACGACATTCACGGCGTGGTGCGCGTGAAGATCGAAGTGGCCGAGGGCGATTCGGCCTGGTGGGAGCGCTTGATGCTCCGCTACATGCGGTGGCGTTTCGGCAGTCCGCTGCGGTTGATGCGCTAGCTGCTTCTGCGGCGCTTCTCGCTCGAGTCGCCCACCGCTCCCTTTCGATAGATCCCGAGCCACTCGGCGAAGCCGGGTGGCGTCGGCGCCTGCGATAGGTCGCCAGCGATAAGCCAGCCCGCGTCGACTCCGCAGCGCGCGGCGATGACAGCACAGATCTCGCGCGGCGGAGGTTCGACCGCTTTCCGCCAGAGCGACACCGCACCCTGTGTGCGGCCAACTCCCTTCGCGAACTGCCGGTCGGTCTCGTGCCTGACGTGGCCGGACTGATACCAACGCGCGAACGCGAATCGTTCACCGAACGAGCTGCCGGGGTTGGTTTTAGGTGTCACGTGAAACAATATGAGGGAGACACTTGACAAATTGAGCAGCGCTCAATAAATATGAGCGTCGTAAGGGCTGGCAATAGTGTGACACAGGACAATGCATACAACACGCTTCGATCGCAAGGCGGAATTGGCTCGGCGCGCCATCACTAACCGGCATATCGCGAAGGACTTGGGCGTGAGTGAAACGCTCGTGTCACACGTGATCGCGGGCCGTCGCGTGACGGGCCAGGATGCCAAGCGCGTGACAGAGTGGATAGCAGAAAAATTGGGAACGCCGGTCGAGCTGGCATTCCCAGAGCTGCGACTCGCCAACGACTAGGCGAGCGGGCTGTGGTGGTGGACGCGGACGCGGCGATCGCATGCCGCAAGGATCACGAGACAAGGCACCGATGGGTACGACCAACCTTCCGGCTTTAGTAACATCTCACTCCCCGACCCGCTATCACGCGGTGTCGCAGCTGCGCGACGCACTGCGCCGGGTGTGGGCCAGTGCGAAGAAGCCGCAGCGCGACGAGGAAGTGACATCGGTGGCCAAGGGCGTGCTCACGACGGAGCGCTACAAGGGCCTCGAGCACATCGTCGCGATGCAGTTCGACGCGATCGAACGCGATGCGCCGATCGCGATGGTCGAGGAGTTCTGGACGCTCGGCGCGACGATCGCACGGGCCAAGCATGCGGCCCTCACCGGAGAGGATCCGCTGCAGGGCGTGTCGTTAGGCCACCTTCTGGAAGCCGAGCGACGCGCCCATGCCGAACGCGAGACCGCGCTGGCGCTCTTCCTGAGCGACAACCGGAGCTACCGCGCGGCGCAGCGACTCTTCGATGCCACATCGGCCTACGATGTCACGAACAAGCTGCTCATGGAGTATTGGCGGCGGCGCGCGGCCGATTGCGAGTGGTCGAACCTGTCCCTGTCGAGCGGCCCACTATGACGAAGCGCGTGGCGTACACGGCGACGTCGTACAGCCCGGATCATGGGCGCGAGACGCAGGGCTACGCGGAACGGAAGCAGCGGCCCGTCGCCGATGGCTTTATCGCGGTGCGATCGACGGCGCGGCGCGCGCAGATCCACGTCGTGAGGGCCAACGGGTTCATGGATGTCGCGAAAGAAGTGGCGCGACGCGGGGCGATCGCGACGCTGTGTGAGATGTCGGCCACGAGTGAGTGGACGCTCATCCCCCGGTCGCCCGATCACGGATACCTCGTGTCGTGCCATCGCTGTCGCTATCGGATGCACGAAGAGGAGTGAAAACAACACCCCGGTGTTTGGGCACCGGGGCGCGTCGGCGGCGCTGAGAGTGCGGGCCGCCAGCCGACCTAGAATCATCGCCCGCCTAGAGGTGCAAAGTCAATGACACCAGCCGAAGAAGCCGCCATCCTCGACGAGCAAGTCGCAGCGAACCAGCGCGTCATCACGGAAGCCGAAGAGCAACCTGGCGTGTCGGATCTCGTCCTCCGTGCCCGTGCTAAGGTGCGCGAGCAGGAAGAGTATGCGGCGCAGTGTGAGCGCGAGCAGCGCGAACGTCAGCGCCAGTACGAGCGCGAGGCGCTCGTCAGGGCGGTGGCGGCGGTGCTGGGTCTTCGCATTGAGGACGTCACGCTTCACATCGAAGATCTCAAGTATGCCGAGCGCGTGACGGGCGAAGTCGTCATCGAAGGGCTGACCTTCCGGCGCGGGCATGGGAGTCAGGATTCGCTGATCTTGAAGCGGACGTGCAGTCGCTGCGGCGAAGCGAGCTGGAGGCCGATTTACAGTCTCACCTATCTCGCCGATCTCTCGGAGACTTACGACCACCAGCACGAGTGCGTGCCCGAGCCTGAGCCGGACCCGACGCCCGAGCCCGATCAGTCGTGGGAGGAAGAGCGCGAAGATCAGTGGCGGGAAGCGGAGCGCGAGAAGCAGCTGCAGGCCGCCGCGTATGTGTCGCCGTTTCAGATCTATCAGCAGGCGGCCGAGAAGTATCAGCAAACGGTGAAGCTCCGCCGCGAGCTGCAGTTCCAGCGTCCGGTCGAGAAGGCAGCCGCAGTGAAGCGCATCCTCGAGGCGAAGCTCGCGACGTCGGCCACGGGCGCGAAAGAGATGACGCACGAAGATCCCGACTTCGCGCAGTTCTGCCAAACGTTGACCGACGCCGTCATTGCCGAGATGGAAGCGCGCGAGTCGTACTTCGTGGCGCGCAAGAATGCGGGCATTTCGGGTGGCAGTGCGCCGGCAGGCGATGGCGACGACGAGGAGGCCGCATGACGACCCTCTCTCGTGCCGTCGTGCGCGAAGTGCCTAACGTCTTGGGCCCGCGCGAGCGACCGCTGATCGTGACCCTCGCACCCGAAGGCATTTGGTTCCGCTACAAGGGCACGCGGACCGGGTACCTCTTGCCTTACGCGAGAGGCTTGTTCACCGCGGCGAAGCTGAAGGCCGACGCGCAGCTCGCCGAGCGACTGGCGAAGCGCGGCAAGCGAGTGAGGGCGCGACGATGACTGCGGACAACGGCTACATGCTCCCGCCCTGGGGGAAACAATGACCGGTACAGCACTCGCTAAACTGCGCGACGAGCCCAGCGCCGTCGCAATGCTCAACGACGCGGGCGATCGGATCACGCCCTTCTTACCGAAGGGCGTCGATCTCGCCCGCGTCATCCTGACCACGCGCCTCGCGATCCGCAAAAACCCCAAGATCCTCGAGTGCGAGCCCGAGTCGGTGATCACCGCCGTCTCGACGATTCAACAGTGGGGACTGGAAATCGGGACGACCGCGCACCTCGTGCCGTTCAACGTCAACGTCGGCACCAAAGAGCGGAAGCAGTACGTGTCGATCTGCACGCCAATCGCCGATTACAAGGGGCTGGCCGAGCTCGTGGTTGGTTCGGGCGCTGTGCGCCACTGCGAAGCGCGGTGCGTCTACGCCAATGAGCATTTCGTCATCGAGCAGGGGCTCGTCCCGAAGCTGGAGCATCACCCGATGAAGGGCGTCGAGTCACGCGGGGCGCTCATTGGCGCTTACGTCATCTTCCGCCTGGCGTTCGGGAATGCCGCGTTCGAGTTCTACCCCCTCGGCGACATCGACGCGATTCGGAAGAAGCACTCAAAGCAGTGGAAGGATCTCGACGAGTGCCCGCCGTGGTACGCGATGAAGACCGCGATCCGCCAGGGGGTGAAGCTGATTCCCAAGAACCCGCGGCTGGCCGCGGCGCTGCAGGTGATCGCGCAGGACGAGCAGCTCGAGGAGGAAGGCGAGTTCGAGATCGTTGGGCCCGCAAGCGGAGCGGAGAGCGAGCGGTCGGCGGGGGCCTCACCCGCCGCGGCGAGTCATCCCGCCGAGGCGACACATCCGTCGCCTGCCGCACCGCCCGCTGTACCTAACGCCACGAAGGTCGTCACGCCGACGTCGATCACCGACGAAGACATCGCGTGGGCGTCGAAGGTGAAGCTGCTCGGGAAGTCCGATAAGTGGGGTGGCCACGGTGGCGAGGCGATGGGCGAGCTGCCGACGTCGCTACTTGAGCAGGTGCGCGAGTTCTTCGCCAAGAAGCGCGCGGAGAAGGGCGAGCCTGACGAGCGGATCGATACGCAGATTCGCGCGGCAGCAATCATCCTCGCCGATCGCGAGCGGCAGCAAACGCGGTTATTCGACGGCCCGAGCGACGCGGACGACGAGCAGGCGTTGCCGTCGGCGCTGAAAGATCCGGACGACGACGGATTGCCGTTCTAACGATGCTCACAGAGACGACACGGCGCTGCAAAGGATGCGGCGGGTTGATTCTCGACGCACAAGCTGCGTGCACGACGTGCGGCTCGGTGCCGTGCGCCCCTGTGGAGCAGTGGCCGGCCGACGTCCCGCAGTGGTTATCGGCGATGCACCTGGCGCTCTACTTCCGCCCGCACCTGAACGCGACACGGCAGTACCGCGCCGAATTCCTCTTGCGTGGCGTGATGACGGGCCACTCGTGGGACGGAAAGCTCGTGAGGCTGGCGACGCCCGCAGTTGAGTGTTTGCCGATCGCCGTCGAGCAGGCGAACCGGTGGGCGACGTGTGGCAAGCCGCGCGAGGCAAGCGAAATGATCACGCTATCTCGGGTGGGCGTATGAGCATGATTCGATTGGTGCACACGGACGAGTTGCGCACGCGCATCGACAACGAGCGCGCCGACGCAGCGCAGAAGGAGTGGGAGCGCGCGAATCGTCAGATGCTCGTCGCCGGCGTCGTGGTGCAGCGATGCGCGACCGAGCTGCGCGCAATCATCGATGGCCCGTTCGCACCGAAGGTCGAGGATCTGCAGAACGTCGTTGAGACGCTCGAGGGCGCGCTCGACGTGCTACGCGGGGAATGGCTGGCGTCGCCGAAATCGATGGCAGAGAGGAAGCGGTGAGGCAGCTCGAGACGGTGCTCGCGACCGCACACGAGGAATGCAAGATCCTCGAGCGCAACGGCCACGTGGCCCAGGCGCAGGCACTGGCGCGGCTGCTCAACGACATCGAAACCGCGACGATCGACTATCGCAAGTGGCTGACCGAGGGCGAGTGCGCGCTCCGGTCGGGGAAGTCGGAAGCGTGGTTCCGTGCGCGGTTCCCGCAGTGGTTGGCGCAAGGGTTGGCGGGCCACGATCCGCTGAAGCCGAAGGTGCGTTGTTACCGGCAGATCGTGGTGCCCATGCGAGCGAACGTCGAGGCAGCGCGCGAAGAGGCGCGTCAGGCCGCCTTACGAGTCACGGAGAAAGCGTCGTGATCAAAGCCGCATGTGCGCACCTAACGCAACCGCTGCCCGGGGCGGTGGGTGGAGTATGAAGCCGAAGCGCGCGAAGGATCTTGCGATTCACGGCCGACGCGGCGATCGCGTGCGGTGCTTCATCACGCCCGACAAGGAACTCGCGCGCGTCCAGCATCATCTGCGCGGCCGCATCGTGCACACGCGCTCCTGGCCCAACACGCCAGGCGGTAAAGCCGAGGCCGAGGCGTATGCCGAGTCGTATTACGCGACGCGCTCGATCGCTGCTCGCAAGCCACAGTCCGACCTAACGCTGCTCGAGCTGTGGCAGGGCTTCAAAACCGATCAGTTCCCGCATCTGCGGGCGAACACGAAGCGGCTCTACGAGGAGCATTGGGCGTACTGGATGCTCATTTACGGCGAGCACTTCCTCTGTGCGCGCGAGACGCTGCCCATGATGGCGCAGTTCCGCCTGACGCTCGAAAGCGCGGGCCGGAAGGGCAAACCGCTCGCGGTGCGCACGGTGCAGGGGATCGTTCAGAGCGTGAAGATCATTCACCGCTGGGCGAAGAAGCAGGGGCTCATCGCCGAGAATCCCTTCGCGGATTACGTGTTCAAGATCGCGAAGGATAAGCGGCCCGTGTCGCCGCCCGAGTTCCGCGATACGGAGTTCCGGCAGCTACTCGCCGCGATCGATCCGGCGAAAGCGACGCAATGGCGCGCGTTCGTCGCGCTTGCGCTCTGCGGGTTTCAGGGCAAGCGCCAGCAGCAAGTGCTGCACCTCACGCCCGACGACGTGACGTTAGGCTATCACACGATCACGCCCGACGGCCCGGTGTGGGTGCGTGGCTCGATTCGCTGGCGCCCCGAGTGGGACAAGAACGGCGTCGACGAGACGGTGCCCTTACGACTGCCGGCGCAGATCGCGATCGAGATCGCGCTCGAGTGGCGCGAGCGCACGGGCTACGCAGGCGACTGGCTGATCCCGAACGTGCAGAAGAACAAGAAGGGCGAAGCGATCTACGATCAGCAGTCGCTGTGGTGGGCGCTCAAAGCGGCGCAGACACGCGGCGGCGTCGCGAACGTGCGGCGGCGTGGCGCGCACGGACTCCGAAAGCTCTTGGCCGGAAACGTCACAGACATCAGCGGCGATTTCCTCCTCGGACTCAGGGCCATTGGTGATCGAGATCCACGCAGAGCGGCAGAGTACATCCAGCGCCGCGACGATCGGGTCGGCCGGGTGTTCGATCAGCTCGACGATTTGTGGGTCAAGGAGACGAGCAATGTCTGACGCGCCGATTCGTCGCTGCGGAGTTCTGGCGAGCCTCATGTTCGCCGCGCTCGTGGATGACGGCGACCACGGCCTCACGGGCCATGACGGTGCGCGCGATGTGCGCGCCCTGATCGCGGGCGAACTATGTGCGCGCCGCTACGTCGAGCGCCTCTCGCCGGCGGAGGTTGGCCAATTCACCTACTTCATTCGGATGGAGGCGTTCGGCGATCAGCGGCGCGAGCGGTGGCGTCCGGTGAAGATCGGCACGACGATGAGCCCTGCAAAGCGTGTGGGGGACATCCAGTGCTCGTCCCCGTTTGCGGTGACGCTGCTCACGACAGCGCACGAGGTGCTGCTGCCCGAGTTCTTCCTGCACGCTGAATTCGCGTCCTATCGACTGCGCGGCGAGTGGTTCGCTCTGCACCGTCGGCTGCGTCGACTGGTCGATGAGCTCGTGCTGTTCAACCTAGCGCAGGACCGAATGCACCCGGACCGATGCGACTGCCGGTCGTGGTTCTTAGAACGTTCCTGCAATCCAGACACGACAACGGCGCCCGAAGGCGCCGTAAACCGAGGAATGGAGCATGATTAGCGAAGCTCCCCGAGTAGGACTCGAACCTACGACCACCTGTTTAGAGAGTGGTCAATTAGGCGCCTCTTCGGGTGATCCGTGCGAGAGAAGTAGCGAAAATCGCGCGAAAGATCAAGCCGATGTGCAAAAAACGACGAATAACCTGCAACCAAATGGCAATGCAGGTTTTCTAGCACGTCGGCCACGCTACTGCGCCGGTCGGTGGTTCCGATGAGCGCGGCCGACGCGATGCGGCTCGTGCATCTCGCCGACCTCCATCTCGGCAAGCGACAGTTCGAGCGCACGACCGCACGGGGGCTCAACGTGCGCGAGCTCGACGTCGCGCAGACGTTCCGGCGCCACGTCGATGCGATCCTCGCGCTCGCGCCCGACATCGTCGTCGTCGCTGGCGATTGCTTCGACACCGTGCGCCCGTCGAACGTGACGCTCGATTTCGCGCTGCAGCAGTTCGCACGGCTCACCGCGGCGGTGCCGCACGTGATCGTCGCGGCTGGGAATCACGAGATGCCGCGCACGGCCGGGACCGGAAGCCCGGTCCGGCTCCTGCGCACGGTCGGCGTACTCGTCGCCGAGCAGCCGGAACGCTTCCAGTGTGGGCGCTGCCGCGTGTTCGCCGTGCCGGATAATCGTGCGGCCTATCCCGAGCTCTTGCCGGTGCGCGATGGCGACGCCGAGTTCGACGTGCTCGTGCTGCACGCCGCGCTGCGTGGGACCATCCCCGGCGATGTCGTCGTGCAGCGTGAGATGCTGGGCGCCGAGGACCTCTTTGCCGAGGCGTGGGACTACATCGCGTTAGGCGACTACCACCAGCAGGCCGAGATCTATCCGAACGCGTGGTATTCCGGCGCGATCGATTACACGTCGTCGAATCCGTGGGCCGAGATCGGGACACCGAAAGGCTTCCGCGTCGTGGACCTCGCGACCGAAGAGCAGGTATTCGTGCCGATCGAGCCGATGCGCCGCTACATCGACCTGCCGGCGCTCTCGGCGCACGGCCTGAGCGCCGCAGAGCTGGACGCGGCGATCGCGCAGCGTGTCACCGACTGCCCGGGCGGGATCGACGGTGCGGTCGTCCGACTCGTCGTCACCGATTGTGATCCGGTCCTCGGCCGCTCGCTCGATCACGCGGCGTTGAGAGAGTACGAAAAGCGGGCGCTGCACTTCCGGTTCGATCGACGCGTGCCACAGCGCGTCGGCGTGCGGGCATCGCTCTCGCCCGGACAACGGCCGTCGCTCACCAGCCGAGTCTCTGAGTACATCGATCGCATCGAGGCGCCGGACGTGAACAAAGGCGACCTGCTCGCGCTCGCGCTGAGCTATCTCGAGCGCGCCGGCGAAGATGCGGCCGACGTCGAGCGCGTCTATGCGATGGTAGGTGTCGCATGAGTACGCACATCGAGTGGACCGACGAGACGTGGAATCCCGTCGTCGGCTGCACGAAGGTCTCGCAGGGTTGCAAGCACTGCTACGCGAAAACGCTGCACGACAAGCGGCACCGCGCCGTGCTCGCTGGCAAGAAGTTGCACCCGCAGTATGCGCAGCCGTTCGAGGCGGTGCAGCTGATGCCCGAACGGCTCGACGCGCCGCTGCACTGGCGGAAGCCGCGGCGGGTGTTCGTGAACAGCGTTAGCGATCTCTTTCACGAGGACGTGCCTGACGAGTTTATCGGCGACGTGTTCCGCATCATGGCCGAGGCCGAGCGGCACACGTTTCAGATTCTCACGAAGCGCCCTGGCCGCATGCTCGCGTGGTTCAACGAGTACTTGCCCGAGGCGTGTTCGGGTGAACCGCCGGCGCCGATCTGGCCACTGCCTAACGTATGGCTCGGCGTCAGCATTGAGAATCAGAAGGCGGCGGACGAGCGTATCCCCCTGCTGCTGGAGACGCCCGCAGCTGTGCGCTTCCTCTCGTGCGAGCCGCTGCTTGGACCGATCGAGCTGCCTGACGACTGCACCGGCTTGGATTGGGTGATCGTCGGTGGCGAGAGCGGGAGGGACGCGCGCCAGTGCGATGTCATCTGGATCGAGGACATCATCGCGCAGTGCGATTTCGGCGGGGTCGCGTGCTTCGTGAAGCAGCTCGGCAGCCGGTCGATCATGGGCTACTACGATTGGTTGCGCTACTGCGACGAGGAAGGCTTCTCGCGCGACGAGCCGGTGTACGTCACGACGCAGTGGCAGACGGGCGGCGGCGGAAGCCACACCTATTACCGCTGGTATCTCGGCGAGAACGGCGCGCGCCACGATGGCCAGCCGCCGTCGAACGCATGGGTCGATTTCCCGTCCGGCCGGAAAGGCGGTGATCCGTCGAAGTGGCCCGAAGCGCTGCGCGTGCGCGAGTACCCACAGCCACGAGTGCCAGCATGAGCGCCGCGCTCCAAGCCTCGCTCTTCGATGCCGTCACGCCCGCTCAACGACGGCGTGAACGCGAACGATTGCAACAGCGGCTCGAGCCGATCACGCTCGCACTCGCCGAACGCCGCGGGCCCGAAGGCGTCATCGCCGCCGACGTCATCTCGGAAGCGGTCGTGCGCGGGCTCCTCACAGGGCAGGAATGGCGATCGGCACCGCGGGCATACTCGTGGGTCGGTCCGTGGCTCGCGAGCCTAGCGCGGGCGGGGAAGCTCGCGCCGAAGATGGCGGGGCCGGTGCACGCGCGCCGGAAGTCAGACCGCGAAGCGTCGCACTCGAATTCGCAACTGGTGTATGTCGCGCCGAGGTTCGCATGACACGCGGCCTCGTGGTGGACAGCTTCGCCGGCGGTGGCGGCGCGTCGCTCGGCATCGAGATGGCGCTCGGCCGATCGCCTGACATCGCGATCAACCACGACCGCGAAGCGATCGCGCTCCACAAGGCGAACCATCCGCGCTCGCGCCACTACCCCGAGAACGTGTGGGCTGTGGATCCGGTTGCCGCGTGCCAGGGACGGCCCATCGACCTGATGTGGCTCTCTCCTGACTGCACGCACTTCTCGAAAGCGAAGGGCGGCAAGCCGGTGAAGAAGAAGATTCGCGGACTCGCCTGGGTCGCCGTGCGCTGGGCCAAAGCCGTTAGGCCCTCGGTGATCATTCTCGAGAACGTCGAGGAGTTCAAAGGGTGGGGGCCGGTCAGCCGAGAGACCGGACAGCCGCGGCCCGACCGGAAGGGCGAGACGTTTCGCGCGTTCGTGCGGAAGCTCGAGCGGCTCGGGTACGAGGTCGAGTGGCGTGAGCTCCGCGCCTGTGACTACGGCGCGCCGACGATTCGGAAACGCTTCTTCCTCATCGCGCGCTGCGATGGCCGGCCGATCACCTGGCCCAGCCCAACACACGGCAAAGGAACGCCGCGGCCCTGGCACGCAGCGGCTGAGTGCATCGACTGGTCGATCGCGTGTCCATCGATCTTCCTCACAAAGCGCGAAGCCCGCGCGCTTCACGTTAGGCGGCCCCTGGCCGATGCCACACTGCGGCGCATCGCGCGCGGCATTCGTCGGTTCGTGCTTGAGTCTCCGAAACCATTCATCGTGCCAACGACACACGCTGGCGATGCGCGATTCCATTCGATCGACGAGCCAATGCGAACGATCACGGGCGCGCACCGAGGCGAGCACGCACTCATCGCGCCGTCACTCATCCAATCGGGGTACGGCGAAGACAAGAAACGCAACGGCGGCGATGGTCAGCCGCCACGCTGCCTCGACATCGAGGCGCCGTTAGGCACCGTCGTTGGCCAGAACGTGAAGCACGCACTCGTGAGCGCCTTTCTCGCGAAGCATTACGGCGGCCACGAGACACCCGGCTGCGCGATCGACGGCCCGCTCTCGACGGTCACGACGCAGGATCACCATCACCTCGTCGCCTCGCACTTGGTGAAGCTGTACGGCACCTGCCGCGACGGCCAGCAGCTCGACCTGCCAATGGCCACGGTGCGCGCGCAGGGTAACCACATCGCCGAAGTGCGCGCGTTCCTGATGACGTACTACGGCACCAAGCAGAAGACGGGCGATCTCTCCGTGCCCGTGCCGACCGTGACCGCGAAGGATCGGCTCGGGCTGGTGACTGTCGAGGGCACCGAGTACGCGATCGCCGACATCGGCATGCGCATGCTCGCGCCGCGGGAGCTGTATAGAGCGCAGAGCTTCCCCGATTCCTACGTCATCGACATCGAGTTCAAGGGCAAGCCGCTCAGCAAAGAGGCGCAGGTGCGCATGTGCGGCAACTCCGTGCCGCCGGTAGTCGCGCGAGCGATCGTGCGCGCGAATATCGGGGACGCGAGCGCGGAGGTCGCAGCATAATGGCCCGCATCCGCACCGTGAAGCCCGAGTTCTGGGCCGACGAGAAGCTGGCGCCGCTCTCAGCGATCCACCGGCTCGTGTTCCTCGGGCTCATTTCGATGGCCGATGACGCTGGTCGGCTCGTCGACAACGTGAAGGCGATCGACGGATTCATTTTCCCCGAGTCCGAAGAATCCTCGCGTGAGTCTCTCGACATGCTCGCGAGGCTCGGACGCATAGATCGGTATGTCAGCGAGAGCGGCCAGCGCATCATCCAGATCGCTAACTGGAAGCGGCATCAGAAGGTAGACAAGCCGTCGAAGCACTGCCTCCCCGCTCCCTCGACAGTCTCGCGAAACACTCGCGAGAGTCTCGCGGATTCCTCGCGCTCCGATCTTGGACCTAGGACCTTGGACCTAGGACCAAGGAGCGGGGACCTTCCGAGCGCCGAGAGTCTCGCGCGCAACGAGCCGGAAGAAGTGCCCGCTGCTGCTGCGCAGCCGAACAGCGAAGAGCAACTGCCAGCGCCCAAGCCACCGGCGATCGAATGGCCACCCGACGCCATCGAGTTCGGTCGGACGTTCTACGCGCTCGGCAAAGCCACACCACAGCGCCGCGCTGATTTCGCGACGCAGATCAACGGCGTTCTGAACGGCGGCTGCGCGTTCCGCGGTGGGATCCTTCGTGCGACACCTGAACGGCTCGCCAGGCGCTGTCGCGAAGTGCTCGACTCGCCTCCCAAAGATCACAACTCGGCGATCGTCGTGCTCCTCACCAAGCTCTCGGACGTCGGCAACGCTACCGACAGCCCAACCGAGCAGCTCGCGCGCCAGGACAAGCAGGAATTCGGCGACGATCAGAACACGGTCGACGCGTGGCTCGAGCAACACCCCGACGACGCCAAAGCGATCCGGGCCAAGATGCGGCGTCTTTTGCCCGGATCCACGCAGTCGGTGATCGAGGCCTGCATTGCCGGCGAAGTGCGCAAGCGACTCTCGGGCGCGCCCGATCTCTTGCCCCACTCGGAAACAACAGCGAGCGGCCCATGAGGGCACCGCTCGCCGCACCCGACCCCATGCACCGTCAGCAATTCTCCCAAACTTCCAACAGGCAGGGCTCCATGACGTCTAGCACAGCACGTGCCATCGGCGATTGTGCCGGCATCGATTTCACGCAGGTCGACATTTCGCACGGCTCGCATGGCCCAACGTTCTTCGGCGAATGCTGTGTCGTCGAGTGGGCGAATCGCGCTGCGGTCTGCGTCCCCGAACTGCGCGAGAAGTTCGGTGACCCGGGGCGCTTTGGCGACGATCACCCGTCGATCTCGCGTGTGATTCGGAGCTTCTGCATCTCGTTCAACGACGGGCTACCTGATGACGAATCGCGGAACCGATTACTGCGGCCGTACATCACACGCATCCTCGGCACGCGCACGACCGAGGCGGACGAAACGACGCGCGCATGGCTGGCGACCGACTGGCTCGTTAGGGTTCACGCGCCGGCGTGGCTCGAACTCGCGGGACTGACGGACGACGCGTCGAAGCTGCGCGCATTGCCGGCGCTGACATCTGCCGAGATCGCGCTCGCGGTACAGCAGACCATTTCCGGCGCCCGTGAGCGCGCGGCCGCTGCGTGGGCCGCTGCGAGGGCCGCTGCGAGGGACGCTGCGTGGGCCGCTGCGAGGGCCGCTGCGA
>DATEHJ010000165.1:0-12830 GCA_035279645.1 Gemmatimonadaceae bacterium | reverse complement strand
AGTCTCGCGCACATACTCCCACCGCGACAAGTCGGTCCAGGTTCGTCCGCGATCGCTCGAGAGGCGACTGGTAATCGAGATGTGGTCGCGATCGCGAATCGTGAGATTGTTTTCGACAACAACGCTGTCTGGCTGCGACGAGAGACTCTGTTGACGCAAAGAGAGCTCGGAACCCACGCGACGCCCCTGATAGATGCCGAATCGCCCGTGCTGCGAGTGAACGAAGACGCGTTGCGTCGCCCCGTCGGCGCCATTCGCGCCCCAGAGAACCAGCGCTTCGTATCCCACGGCCTGCACTCGCTCGCGAAGGAGGCATCCTGCCAGCTCTGGTGCAATCGTCGACTCGGCGCGTGTCGAGTCGGGACGCGGACGATCGAGTCCACCGATCATCAGGACGTGCCACGATCCGATGAGCTCCGGAAGCGTGTTCGCCGGCTGCACGGGGCACGCGGCCGCGGCGACGAGCGCGAGAAGCAGTGCCGGTGCAATCATTGCTCGCGGCGCCGTCCGCGCGAGTCCAGACCGAGCAATTCATAGTAGCGCTCACGTGGCTCCCCGGTCCAACCGTTCACGCCGTGACGCGGCAGCCACCAGCCGTGCACGACGACGAGCGCGACTCCGAGTGCCGCGATCAGCGCCCAACTCCAAGCACGACCGAACAGCGCGGCAGTACCCACGGTGAGCACGATGCCCACGACGGACTTCACCAAGCGGCGCCATCGCGGCTGATGCTCGGAGAATCGGCCGAAGTAGAGGTGGCCGAGCATCAACAACGTCGTCACCATCGCAACGTCGAACCAGTAGGTGTCAATGTCCCACACGGTGCCCTCTTGCTCGGCAGCTGGCCAGTGGGAATGTGACGCGGCCGACGCGTCATTTCCACTCTGGCAACCAGACCCGCGCCGCGCGCTCCTCGATGGGACCGAAGCGTGCGTCATCCCGGATCCGATCGAGACGCGGATCCCACCAGAGTGCCTGCGGCGTCCAGTAGACCTGAAACGGTTCTCGCGCGAGCCAGCGAAGTGCTCGCTCTCCGTCACCGACGCTGGCCCAGGCGAGGCCGAGATTCATCGGCATCGCTGCATGCTCGGTGGCTTCACGCAACAGTTCACGCGCGCGGCGCGAGTCGCCAAGCACCGCGAGCGCCGACGCCTGCTCGGCCAGCAGATCGCCGCGACGGTCATCGCGTTTGGCGAGGCCGGAGGTGATGGTATGGTTTACTGTTTCCTCATCGCCCAATCGCGCCGCGACGCGTGCCAGTCCAGTGTGTCCTTCCTCGATGTCTTCATTGAGGTCGACCGCCGGCTCGAAGCTCGCTTGCGACAGATCGTACTCGCCTCTAAGGTAGCGCTGCCACGCGAGGACAACGACCAGCATTGGCGACACGGGATTGAGACTCGCCGCGATAGCTTGTTCGTGAATCGCCTCCTCGCGGGCGCCGAAGGCCGTGAGCCGCGTCATCGAGAGCCAGTGGCGCGCATCCGCGTTCAACGGATCGAGAAGCGTCGCGCGTCGAAGCGCGTCCTCCGCATCGCGCCAGCGGCGGCGCATGATGTTCACGCCGCCGACCGAGGTATGTGCGGCCGATAACGTGTCATCGAGCGCAAGCGCGCGCGTCGCGTACGGCGCGCCACGCTCGATCGCGACCTTCAACGGCGCATAGCCGCGCCCTCCCATAACGACCCACGAATCGGCGAGCCCGCACCAAGCCTCAGCAGCGTTCGCATCGCGCTCGACCGCGCGCGTGAAGTACACGATCGCGCGTTCGACCGAGACGCGGGTACGCTGATGCCAGTGATATCGCCCCTGCGCGATGATGCCCGCCGTCACCGAGTCGATGCTCCGTTCTCTGTTTCTCAGCGCCCGAGTCTCCTGCAGGAGCCGAACCGTCTCGGCGGACGGCGACACACCCAACTCTCGCGCGAGCCGGTCGATGAAGCTGCGTCCGACAGCCTCGACGCGCGCCCGGTTGGTGGTGGCGACGAGAAGCCTAACGAGCTCGCGGAACACTGACTCATCGCACGGTGACAGCTCGAGCGCTCGCTCGGCCGCGGCGGTGGCCTCCGCGATCCGTCCGGCGCGCTGAAGGTCCCGCGCCAACGTCGACGCGGCACGCGTCGCTAGTACACGGAGTCGATCCCGCTCCGCCAGCGCCCACTGATCGAAGTCGACCGCGTTGCGCACGAAGAATCCGTCGAGGAAGTCGCCTCGGTAGAGTCGGAGCGCCTCGGGCCATTGTTCCTCGGCGAGCGCCCCATGGAACTCGGCGAGGTCAGTCCACACGATGTCTGACGAGAGGCGCAGCGTTTCACCAGCAGCGACGAGGGCGTCGTCGCCGAGTGTCTGTCGCAGGACGTACAACGAGTCGGCCAGAAGGTGGCGAGCGGTTCGCTCGTCGCGGTCCGGCCAGAGAAGTCCGACCAGCCGATCGCGTGCGATCGACTGATCGGGGGAGCTCGCGATGAGCGCGAGCAGCGCGATTCGTCGCGACTGGGAGGCGCGCCGCATCGACCGCGCTTCGGCGGCGGTGCTCGTGAGGCACACCGGCCCGAGAAGAGTCAGGCGATTCGTCATCCTGCATCAGAGACGCAGTCGCAGACGATAACCGGACGATCGACCCCTCTTAGCGTGCGCCCGGTGAGAATCGGCAGCGCATCACCGCGCCTCCACTCACGCTCATCATTCCACTGGAGGTTGGCAATGTCGTTGAGAGGCTTGTGTGCTGGTGCAGCACTGTTGGTTGCATGCACCCTTGCAGCGTGCTCAGATTCAGATGGTGGCCGGATCACCGCGAAAGGCCCGCAAGGGGCGGCCGCTCTCGCGGATCGTGGCGAAGGCAACGGCCACGACATGAGTCATGACGATCAGATCCACTGGGGGCCTGCGCCGCCGATCTTCCCCCCAGGTGCACAATTCGCCGTCGTGCAGGGCGATCCGACCGTCGCCGGCGCGATCTTCACCGTGCGCCTTCGATTTCCTAACGGTTACATCCTTCCACCTCACCGCCATCCGACCGATGAGCACGTGACGGTGCTACGCGGCACGTTCCTCGTCGGACTCGGCGAGGACTTCGATGCGCGCGGTCTCGTCGCGCACCGGGAAGACGGCTTCGTCACGGCGCCGGCGAACATGGCGCACTTCGCGAGTGCCCGCGGGATGACTGAGGTGCAGGTGCACGCGATCGGCCCATTCCAGCTGACATACGTGCATCCGCAGGACGATCCTACGAAGTGATGAACGAGCGAGTCCCCATCGCGCGACCGCGCGGTGGGGACTCTGAGGCGTCAGCCGACGCGTTCCCAGGTCAGCGTTCTCGTCACCGCCGAGCCATCCCAGGCGGTGGTTGCAAGTTTGATAATCAATGAATTACCGTCGACGTTCATCTCCCGTAAGAGCACGTCGCCGACATTCGCCTGGCTCAGCGAGCCCTCGAGCCGTTGGGTCACGACACCCGTCGCGTCATCGACAGTGTAGCTCCCGAAGTACGCGTCGTATCCCCCCTGCGCCTGCGTGTTGTTCGCCGCGCCGGCCGGGCCATCCCGAAACACCGTACTGCGGTCGCGCTTCATGAACTGTGCGGCGAAATGGCCGGATTTATCGTAGATGAGGAGCGCTACGGGATCGGAGCCCAGCGACGGATCGGGGTGAGGTGTGCCGTCACTCGTGACGTCGACTCTCGAGAGGAGGCGCCAGGTCCCCGGGAGCCGAACCGAAAGTCGTGAATCGCTGGGAGATATCGTGGTCATTGCACACTCTGTCTACGGTATCGATCCCGTTAGGCGCGAGATCGCGAAGCCGAGTCGTCGCGCGAACGTAAAGCGGGTGCTTTGGGAAGCCACGCCGGCTGAGGCCGAGGCACTTCGGTCGCTCCAACATAGTCAGCACCGCTCGGTCGCGCGCCAGGTACGCGCCGTTGTTGCCCCACGCGACCACGACCTCGTCGCAGCCGGCAATCAATCGGCGCAGCCACGCGTCGTTACCGTACCCGACGGGGTCGCGCGCTCGGCGCAATGCACGCGGCGACGACGTCCGAAAGGCGAAGAGGTTCGCCACCGTCACCTGCCCGAATCCCCACGCCATCGCGAACCGGATGCAACGACGCAGCGTTGGGTCGTCGACGCGATGATCGGCCGTCGACGGATTGAGCCCAATGATGAGAACTGTCGGTTTCGCCGCGTCCCACACGCGGCGCAACGCGTAGCGATAGACACCGTCCCGAGAGATCACCGCGGAGCGGTTCATCAGCGTCGTAGTATCGCGAGTGACATGGTAGCTCTGCCTAACGCCAGTGGTCTTCTGCTATTGGCCCCCGTCGCAGGTCAAGCGAATCGACGAGATAACACGGTACCAACTTGCGCACTGGCATCCGACTGCGCCACGCGGAGTCAGTCCTGGCGACCGGCATGGGCTCCGGCGCACGCGTGCGGAGCCCGAGAATCGGCATCTGCTCGGTCGCGATGCACGATCTCGTGACGTGGCTCGACGTTGAATCAGGGTCGACGACGCCCTGGACCAGCGCGCTGAGCACCAAGAGCGTGATTCGCGGCTTCATCCGAACTCCCTGAGTAACGGTTACCGGGAGACGCTCGACGGACCTCGACTTGCACATCGCGCCGGTCGTCGGCAGCCTGCCTCGGCAGTGACATTGCTCCAAAGTCCACTGGGATTGCATCCGATGATTCCAAACTTGGTCGTGATGCTTCTTGCGAGGTTAGGACAATGACCGGCGGAGAGTCGATCTCGCTGATGCTGCTCGCCTTTGCGTCCTCGTCGCTGTCGCGCGCGGCGATGGCTCAGGCAGATTATGCCGTCAACGACACGACCACCAAGTTCTGACCAGTTCCTTGGCCTCCCCTGACAAGGGACGCAGCCGAGCATCGCCGGTTGCCCGGTACAGAATTTGTCGATTCCGCCTGTCCTTGTTCGACGTCTTTGAAAATAGGACTCTCGAGGACATGCCATGCGAAAGCTCAAGCTGCAAATGCAAACCACCGTCGACGGCTTCGTCGCCGGCCCCGAAGGTCAGCTGGACTGGATGACGTTCGACATGGACGACAAACTGCTCGCGTTCATCACCCACCTCACCGACGCGAGCGATACGATCCTGATGGGCAGGAAGATGACCGATGGCTTCGTCAACTACTGGGAGAACGTGAAGGCGGACAGCCCCGAGTACGAGTTCGCGAAGAAGATGGTTGGCATGCCCAAAGTCGTGTTCAGCAAGACGGTCAGGAAAATCGACGGCAAGAATGTGCGCGTCGAAAACGGTGCGCTGGTCGAGGCGGTAACCCGTCTCAAGAATCAACCGGGAAAGGACATTGTCGTCTACGGCGGCGCGACCTTCGTCTCTTCGCTCATCGAGAATCGGCTCATCGACGAGCTGAATCTCTTCATCAATCCCGTGGCAATCGGGAAAGGATTGCGCATCTTCTCACATCGCACGCTGCTGGCGTTGCAGAAGTCCGTCGCGTACGCCAGCGGCATCGTCGTCGACACATACGTACCGAAATAGATGCTCGGGGTCATCGCGCGCTCTTTCTGAGCTCCTTGACTCCGACATTGAGCCGGCGGCGCAGCAGTGATCGAAGCGTCGCGCCGTCGGCGTAGCCGACGCGCGTGGCGATTTCGTCGACGCTCGCCTTCTGTGTCTTGAGCAGATGCACCGCGCGCTCGACGCGCAAGCTCTGGAAGTAGGAGAGCGGCGACCTGCCGAGCACCTCCTGCATGTGACGCGCGAGCGTCCGCTTGCTGGCGCCGGCGGCCTTCGCTGCTTCGGCGAGCGAAAACCCGCGCGTCAGGCGGCTGCGCGCCCAGCCACGCGTTCCGCGACGAGGCGGGGCGTCAGGCACACCTCAATGGACCGATTGCGAAGGCACTCATGGCGCAGGCGCCGAATCTGTTCACGGCGCCTCCAACCATCGAGGCCCTGGATGTGATCGGAGCGAAGCTGCCGTAGATAGCGGCGCAAGCTACCGATTGGATAGCAGGAGCGATCCCCGCGCCTGCTATCGGCACGCACATCTATACATGTTGATCGACGAGAACGGGATTTCCGTCGGGATCGATCGCCATGAAATACGCTGGCCCTTGGGTCGACTCGTCGGCTTCCACTGCGAGCTGAACCCCCTTGCTCTTGAGCACCCGCTGCAGTTCGCGAACGTCGGTGAAATTGTCCAGCCGCTGTTTCTTGCTGTCCCATCCAGGATTGAAAGTCAGGGTGTTCTTCTCGAACATCCCCTGAAATAGACCGATCGTCTGGCCGGCATTCGTGAGAACCAGCCAATTCTTGGAGGCATCGCCACCGGTGACCTTGAAACCGAGTTTCTCATAGAACGCCCGCGATGCCGCGATGTCTTTGACTGCCAGACTGATTGAGAAATTGCCGAGCTGCATTTTGCGTACTCCGTTTTGAAGACTCGTTGAGAATGAGGCGACGGGTTGCCGCCAGTCGGTTTAGGCGAGAGTATCACCCTCACGGAACGTTCGCGTCACCCTTTCGTACGATTTTCGACTACCGCCGCCAAAATCACCAATTCGGGTGACGCGGACCAACGCCTCGTGGCGCTATAGTCGGGCACACCAGTTGAGATTCCTTCTCGAGGAGCCGCGAATGAACCGCACCGCCACCGTGATCGCCAGCGCGCTGGTCGCCGCCAGTGCTCTCGCCGTCGTTCCTGTCCACGCCGCCACACCAGCCACGCCGATCGGGAACTCCGTCGTGCGCGGTCCCGACCCGGAGCATGCCCGCCTAACCGCCCTGTGCGGCACCTGGGACGTGGAACTGACCTTCTGGTTCAAACCGGGCGCGCCTGGCATGACGACGAAAGGCACATCGACTATCAGGTCTCTACTCGACGGCCTCTTCATCGAAGAGAGGATCGAAGGTCAGTTGAGCGGTACGCCTTTCACGACGTTGTCCTGGACCGGGTTCAACACCAGTAGTCACGAGTACGAGGCCACCCGCATTGCGAGCACCAACACCAGCCGGATCGCCGAGAACGGCGCATGGGACGATCAAGCGAGACGCTTCGAGCTGAAGGGGACGTACAAGCTCGCCGGCGAAACATGGTCGCAGCGGACCGTCATTCAGCCGTCTGCCGACACGATGGTCGTCACCAGCTACCTGAGCTTCGGAAAGGTGCCGGAATGGAAAGCGGTGGAGATGAGGTACAAGAGGACAGGCAAGTAGGTCTCGCGGCACCCGTTAGGCACCCCTCCCTAACCTCTGGCCCCGAACCCTTCCCCGACATGTCAATCGATCGCCGTGGTTTTCTGTCAGCATCCGCTTCCGCAATTGCCTTGGCAAAGAGCGGTCTCTCGCTGAAGGTGCCGGAGTCCGATACGCCAGTGCCGCCGGAGCCGGAGCGAATCAAGGCGAGGGAGATTGCCGTCTACACCACGGCCAGCAACACCGACCTTCGCCTTTCCGCAGGCGAGAAGTTGACCTTCAAGCCGATGGGGCAGCCAAAGGAGACGCAGGTCTGCGTCTTCGTGGATCCTACGAAGAGATCGCAGACTATTGTCGGCATCGGCGGTGCGCTCACGGATGCCGCCGCCGAAACATTCTCGAAGCTGCCGGCGGGAAAGCAACGGGAAATTCTGGATGCCTACTTCGACCGAGACAAAGGCATCGGGTACACGCTCGGGCGAACTCACATCCACAGCTGCGACTTCTCATCCGCGAGCTACACCTACGTCGACGAAGGCGACAAGGCGCTGAAGTCGTTCAACGTTGCACACGACCGTCAATTCCGAATTCCATTCACGAAAAAGGCACTCGCGACTGCAGGCGGAAAGCTGACGCTTTTCGCCAGCCCGTGGAGTCCACCGGCATTCATGAAGACCAACGGCGACATGCTGCACGGTGGAAAGCTCAGGCCGGAGATGCGGCAAGCGTGGGCCAACTACTACACGAAGTTCATCAAGGCGTACGAGCGGGAGGGCATCCCGATCTGGGGGATCACGATTCAGAACGAGCCGATGGCGACGCAGACATGGGAGTCGTGCATCTATACCGCTGAGGAGGAGCGTGATTTTCTCAAGAACTTCCTCGGCCCCACGATGCAGCGTGAAGGGTTGGCCGACCGGAAGATCATCGCCTGGGACCACAACCGCGATCTCATTTACCAGCGCGTCAGCACCATTCTCGCCGATCCAGAGGCCGCGCGGTACGTGTGGGGCATTGGCTTCCACTGGTATGAGCCGTGGAGCGGCGGGAGCATGATGTTCGACAACGTTAGGCTCGTCCGTGAGACCTACCCTGAGAAAAAGTTGATCTTCACCGAGGGCACCGTCGATACCTTCAAGGCCGACGACATCCACAACTGGCGGTTAGGCGAGTACTACGGCAAGTCGATGATCAACGACTTCAACGACGGCGCGGTCGGTTGGACGGACTGGAACGTCTTGCTCGACGAACAGGGTGGACCGAACCATGTCGGGAATTACTGCTTTGCACCCGTTCACGCCGACACGAAGACCAGTGAGCTGACTTATACGAACTCGTATCACTACATCGGCCACTTCTCGAAATTCGTGCGCCCTGGTGCTCGGCGGATCCCCAGCTCACCGAGCAGAAGCGCCCTTCTGTCGACCGCGTTCATCAACGTCGACGGAAAAGTTGCCGTGGTGGTGATGAACCCGACAGACCAGCAGGTGACGTACGACCTGTGGCTCGCGGGCGATGCGGCCGAAGTCAACAGCTTGCCGCACTCGATCCAGACCCTGGTGTTCTAGCGGGCGGGCGCGCTTACCGCGCCGGCTCGGCTCCAACGAGAGGAACTCGTAGCTTGCCTAACGCGAGCCAAGGCACGCCGCGGTAGGAGTCGGCCACCATCCAAGCGCCGGCCGTCAATGCCACGGACTCGACGAACTCGCTCCATTGGCCCGCGTTGGGCCCCGCGACCACGGGCGGTATCCACACGAGCAGCGTGAACAGGCCCATCTGCCACGCTGAGAGCGTCGCTGCCAGTCGCGCATAAACGCCGAGAAGCACCGCGACGCCCGCGGCGATGAAGGCGCCGCCGGTGAAATATGCCCAGGCGGTGTGCCACGGCAGCCAGCTCGGCACGACCGAGACGGTTCCCTTGAGATTGATGAAGTGGGCCACACCGAACGGGATCATGGCGAGGCCATAGAAGATCCGCGCGATGAGCAACCCATTATCGCCGCCGACGAAGCTCATGCGGCCATCGGCACGGTCACCGGTGAACCAGACGTACAGGACCCAGGCGGCCGCGATCATGACCCCGGAATCACCGGGGGCCCACCAGGTGTCCAGCGCCGTGGGAGCAAAAAGGAAGTGGGATAGCCTGAACAACACGAGCCAAAGCAGAAAATAGACAAGTAGCACACGCGCAGCGCCGACTCCTGTGCGCTGAAAGAGCAAGCCAATACCGGTTCCCAGGGAGACCACGGCGCAGAGGTAGGCCAATGCTTCTCGCGCGGGAAAACCGTTAGGCACTCCGCTCCAGGTCGGAGGGAAATTGCCGGTGATCAAACCCAGGATGCCGAGCCCGATCATCGTCACAGCAAAGGCTGCATGCCCCCAGCTTGCGATGCGCATTGCGCTTTCTCCAATCCTTACGGAAGTACCGTGTAACGCCGCCTCAACGCCGCTCCACCGGAATGCGAACGCGCGTGTTCTCCCACTCCACGTCCATCGTCGCCGCCGAGCTCGATTTCGGGCGCAGCGTGATCGTCAACGCTTCGACCGGCGCGTCCAGATGCTCCGTCGGCACAACGCCGGAGCCCAAGTCTTTCGTGCGGATCGTGTCGTTGATCGGAACGCCCCAGCGCTGCGCGTCCCGGTTCACGACGATGCGCCACTGCTTCGCCTCCGGGATGGCATAGAGCGAGTACCAACCCGGCGCGACGTTGACACCCGCGATGCGCGCGGGGAAGGGGACATGAATCGCCGTTGCCTCGTCCGCTCCCATCCGCCAGGGTGCACCGTTAGGCACGAGTTGTCCCATGATCGCGCGTCCGCGCCGCTGGGGACGGCCGTAGCACACCTCGATCGTCCCGCCCTCGATCGCGAGCGAAGCGGAGTCGTGCTTGCTGGCGCGAGCCGCGACTTCACTTGTGTTCCCGCGAAACCAGCAGCCGCCCGACGCCGTCTGCCCGCGCGCGATTGGCGCTGAGCCAAGCAAGAGGAACGCCGCGACCAACACGGCTGTGAATGGGCGGCGGTCGAAATGTGTGATCATGACGAGTGGAGTCGGAGGCTGATATCGAAGCGTCGCCCTGACAATACTAATGATGGGGCTTGTCCGGGGAATTCCGGAACCGAGCCCGTGGCTGTCATTGCGAGAGTCTCACGACTTGCCGATGATCGTTCGCGAGGTAGAATCGGTTCGTCCCACGGTGCTTCCTTTCTCGTTGGAGACGTACGTGACGAATATCCGTCGCACATTGGCCATCATCGGCATGGCCGCAAGTCTGGCTCCGCACGCGGCGGCGCAGAACACGCCCGAGAACGCCGCGCGGATCACCGCGCTCCGAAAGGACCCCGTCGTCATCCGCGGCGGTTGGGTGTTCACCGCCACGAGCGACAGCGTGGTGCGCAATCAGGGAATTCTCATCGTCGCCGGACGACTTCTCGCGGTGAATCGACCGATCGCCGCCGACGAAGCGCAGGGAGCGCGCGTCATTCAGCTGCGCGACGACCAGTATGTGCTCCCCGGCATCTTCGACGTGCACGCGCATTACAACATGACGCTCGGACCGAATGGCCTGCGCAGCGATGAGTGGACGTATAACCCGCTTATCTTCCTCGCGAACGGTGTGACGTCGACCTTCCCCGCCGGCGAGTACGACCCCGACAGCATGATGGCGGCGCGAAAGCGCATCGATGACGGCGAGCAGACGGGCTCGCGGATCTACAATTCGGGACCGTATTTCGGCACCGCGCGGCGCGGCTGGAACCCGAACGCGACCGCTGCCGACATCGATCGCGACGTCGACTTCTGGGCCGCGCAGGGAGCGCGTGCCTTCAAGGCGAAGGGCATCGCGCCAGAACATCTCGCGGAGCTCGTCGCGCGCGCCCATCAACACGGCCTCACCGTCACCGCGCATCTCGAGTCCGGCTTCCGCAACAGCACCAACGCGCGCGACGCCACACTCCTCGGAATCGATCGCGTAGAGCACATCCTGGGTGGCGATCAGCTCGATCCCAACAAGCAGGCGTACCCGTCGTGGTCGCGCGTCGACACCGCGTCGAAAGTTTTCAAGGACATCGTCGCGCTCTTTGTGTCACATCGCGTAATGTTCGATCCCACGATCACGGCACCGGTGTACTTCACACAGCTCGCGGAAGGGTTCGACTACTGGATCGACGAGCGGAAGTTTTTCACTCCCGAGGTGCAGGCGTGGGTCAAGACGAGGCCGCCGCGCCGCGCCGTCGCGTCGTGGGACTCGCTCTACTGGGCAATGCGTCGGACGACCAAGGCATTTTACGACGCCGGCGGACTGCTCACGTTAGGCACCGACAACCCGAGCACCGGCGAGTTCATCGCGGGCTTCTCGGCCCATCGCGAGCTGCACACGCTGGTCCTCGCCGGAATTCCCAACGCCGCGGCGCTCAGAATTGCGACGATCAACGGCGCTCGCGCGCTCGGCGTCTCTGACAAGCTCGGCACGCTGGAGGTGGGAAAACTCGCTGACCTGTTCGTGATCAAGGGAAATCCTCTCACGGACATTAGGAATACTCGAAACGTGCAGATCGTGATGAAGTCCGGGACGACCTACGATCCGCAGGCGCTGCTCGCTCAGGCGGAGGGAAAGATCGGCTTCTCACCAAAGCGGGCAGAAACGACGATGCGACGCGAGCCGTGAGTCACCTTCGGGCGATGGCGATCCGCATATAGAGCGCTCGCTCGACCTTCGCTTCACCCTTGGCGAATTGTTTGTTCCAGTCGGCCATACCGCTATCCTCGCGGACGGCGAGACCCACGGATCGGAGATCCGATGCCATCTCCTCGGGCGTCCAGGCGCTGATCTGCGGCTCGCCCATCAACCAGAACATGAGTCTCGTTATGAGCCGCCGATGAACAGTGTGGTAGTTCACGATCAGCGTCGAGCCGGGAGCGCTTCTCCTCGCGACGCTAGCGAGTGTCGCACGCATCGCGTCACGAGTGAGATACATGACCACTCCTTCCCAGATCCAACAAGTTGGCAGTGAGCGATTGTGCCCGGCGCGCTCCAGGACCGTGTCGAGCGACTCCCGCTCGAAGTCGATCGACACGAAACTGACCATGCCGATAGCTGGAGGCAGCTCGGCCAAGTGCTTCCGCTTCTCTCCCTGCGTGGCCGGATGATCGACCTCGAAGACTTTCACGCCGGCCAGCTCGGGCATGCGCCAGGCGCGGCCGTCGTACCCGGCTCCGAGAATCACGAGCTGCCTCGCGCCGGCTGCTACCGCTTCGCGGACGGCCGCATCGATCGCCATGGTGCGAAGGGCGAGGATGTCACCCAACCCGCGCGCCATTTCGAGTCTGATGCTGCGCTTTCCTTCTCGAACCGCGCTTTCAGTCTTCGCAAGATTCAGTTTCCCCCTCTCGTCGAGAAAGACGCGCGCGGTCGGGTCGCTGAAATTCGGGATGTGCGAGGCGCCAGCGTCTGCGGTGGCGCGGCCAAGGGCGACGAAATGAGCGGTGCGGCTCGGTCGATCAACTTTCACGAGTGCTCGTTGATTCCGCTCGACTCGAGCGTCGGCGTCTCGGCGCGCGCCCCGTCATCGTTAGGCATCCAGAAAAAATCTCGTTCGCGTCCAGGTCCCTGATCACCAGCGTCGGTCGTCCCCAATCGAGACGTTCGGTGTGAATGCCTCT
>DATEHJ010000164.1:0-2808 GCA_035279645.1 Gemmatimonadaceae bacterium | reverse complement strand
GCCCGCGATCTCTTCGGTGAGCCGCTCCTGCACCTGCAAGCGGCGCGCGTAGACCTCGACGATGCGCGGAAGCTTTGACAGCCCGACGATGCGACCATTCGGGATATAGGCAACGTGGGCCTTGCCAAAGAAAGGCAGCATGTGGTGCTCGCAGAGGCTGTACAACTCGATGTCGCGCACCATGACCATGTTGCGATGCTCTTCCTCGAAGAGCGCGTCGCCGACCACGTCCTCGACGCATTCGCTGTAACCGCGGGTTAGCCAGGCCATCGCGTTCGCCACGCGAGTGGGCGTTTTCAAGAGCCCTTCACGCGACGGATCTTCGCCCAGGAGCGCGAGTTGCCTCGCTACGAACGAGGCATATTCGGCGTTGACGGCGGCCGGATCCAGGTCCCACCCCTCATCGCTCGCTGGCCCCGTCGTGAGCCTTCCGTCCACACGTTCGCGCTGTCCGAGCGGCGTCGCCGACCCCTTCGCCCGTCGATTCGTGGTCGAGTCCTTCGTCACAATGATCTCCGTCGGTTCGACTGATGCGTTATGAATCGGCTTCACGCCGCCATCCGTTCCTCAACGGACGCAGCGTTGACGCCCGAGCGCATAAAACCTACCTTGGCGCGCGAGGGGTGGGGGCACGACATGTCACACAGTGTGGCGGAGGGGAGTTCAGAGATGCTCGTAATCGGCCTTACGGGGAACATCGGCAGCGGCAAATCGACCGTGGCGCAGCTTCTTTCGGAGCGCGGCGCGACGATCATTGACGCTGACGTCCTCGCTCGGCGAGCGGTGGAGTTCGGCACGCCGGCGTACGACAAGATCGTTGAGCGCTGGGGTACCTCGATCGTTGGGCCCGACCGTCAGCTCGACCGCTCTGCGTTGCGACGGACGGTGTTCAGCGATGCGAACCAGCTCGAGGAACTGAACGAGATCGTCCACCCGGAAGTCGAGAACCTGCGCCAGCGGCTTCTCGACGAGGCGCGCCAGCGCGGCGACCGCGTCGTCGTCTGTGACATACCATTGCTCTTCGAGAAGCACATGGTCCCGCGCTTCGATCGCATCATCCTCGTCGACGCGCCTCGCCCGCTACGTCTCGAGCGCCTCGTACGCGATCGAGGTCTGCGCGAGACGGAAGCGATGGACATGATCGCGGCGCAGATGCCCGCCGAGCTCAAGCGCGCCGGTGCCGATTTCATTCTCGAGAACGCCGGGACGCTCAACGCCCTCGAGCAGCAGGTGGCCGAGGTATGGGCGCAGCTTCTCCAGGAGTCGGAAGTCTGCGTCTAACGCGTTGAGAGGCGGAGAGCGGAACCCTAGCGAAAACCCGTCTCGTAGACCGTTCGCGCGTCTCAAGCTTGTTGACACTGGTTTCGTGCGCATCTAAACTCCGCCGCGCCACGACTTACACGAATCCAAGTGTCTGATATTCCGAAAGATCTCCTCTACACGGAGGAGCACGAATACGTAAAAACGACCGACGACGAAAACATTGTCGCCATCGGCATCACCGATTACGCCCAGGGTGAGCTCGGCGACATCGTCTTCATCGAGCTCCCGCAAATCGGCGCAAACTTCGGGAAGCACGACGTTTTCGGCACCGTCGAAGCCGTGAAGGCCGTCTCCGAGCTTTACGCGCCCCTCAGTGGGGAGATCGTCGAGGTCAACGACCGGCTCGACAAAGAGCCCGCGCTCGTAAACACGGCGCCGTACACCGACGGTTGGATGATCAAAGTGCGCCTCCGGAATCCCGGTGAGCGCGACGAGCTGCTAGGTGCGGCGGAATACGCGACGAGACTGGGCGAATAGCGTTTGCGCGTTGAGCGTTGAGCGTGGCACGTGGCGCGTGAAAAAGGATGCCCGCCGGCGAGTGCCCGCGGGCCATTTTACCCGACGCTCAACGCATCACGCTCAACCCGTCACGCTTCCGCCACTACGTCCGCGTACGCGTCCGTTGGAAGGCAGGAACAAACGAGATTCCTGTCGCCGTAAGCGCTCTCCACGCGTCCAACCGAGGGCCAGAATTTGTGCGTCCGCGTCCATGGCGCGGGGAATGCCGCGCGCTCACGCGGGTATGCGTGCGACCACGAGTCGCTGATCACGCGAGCCATCGGATGCGGAGCGTTCTTCAATACGTTGTCGTTCCGATCGGCGATGCCGAGCTCGATCTCTCGAACCTCCTCGCGAATCGCGATCAGCGCCTCGCAAAACCGATCGAGCTCCGCCTTCGACTCACTCTCGGTAGGCTCGATCATGAGCGTCCCCGCAACGGGAAAGGACACCGTCGGCGCGTGGAATCCATAGTCCATCAAGCGCTTCGCGATGTCCTCGACGTCGACGCCTGACGAGGCTTTGAGGGGCCGCGGATCGATGATGCACTCGTGCGCGATCAGGCCATTCTGTCCCTTGTACAGCACGGGATAATGATCCTCGAGGCGCTTCGCGATGTAGTTCGCGTTGAGGATCGCGACCTTCGTCGCCTGCGTAAGCCCGTCACCTCCCATCATGTCGATGTACATCATCGAAATCGGGAGAATGCTCGCACTGCCCCAGGGCGCCGCGGACACCGCGCCGACGCTGTCGGGGCCACCGACTTTCACGACGGGATTGCCAGGGACAAACGCCGCGAGATGCTTCGCAACGCCAATCGGGCCCATGCCAGGCCCACCTCCCCCGTGAGGGATACAAAACGTCTTGTGCAAGTTCAAATGACAGACGTCGGCGCCGATGTCGCCGGGTCTCGCCAGCCCGACCATTGCGTTCATGTTCGCGCCGTCGAAATACACCTGGCCGCCGTTCTCGTGCACGATGCGGCAG
>DATEHJ010000163.1:0-2251 GCA_035279645.1 Gemmatimonadaceae bacterium | reverse complement strand
CGTACACGATCACGGTGGACCCATAGAGGGGCTAGGGGCTAGGGGAATAGGGTCTGGGTCGCGAGTTCGGCGCTTCCCGCGCGGCGCACTGGCCACATACGTTTCAAATCCCTAGCCCCTACTCCCTAGCCCCTAGCCCCTTTTCCTGTCGTGACCGCTGCTCCGCCGAAACGAGATTTCATTCGCGAGATCGTTGCCGAAGACGTCGCAACCGACCGGTTCGGTCGAGCGCCGGCGACGCGATTTCCGCCCGAGCCTAACGGCTTCCTGCACATCGGCCACGCGAAGTCGATCTGCTTGAACTTCGGCATCGCGCAGGAGTTCGACGGCCGCTGCAATCTCCGGTTCGACGACACGAACCCGGCGACCGAGGACGTGCGTTACGTCGAGTCGATCCAGCAGGACGTTCGCTGGTTGGGTTTCGAGTGGGACGGTCTGTTCTACGCGAGCGATTATTTCGCGAAGCTGTACGAAATTGCGGAGCTCCTCGTAAGAAAGGGGAAGGCGTACGTCGACTCGCAGAGCGAAGAGGAGATCCGCGTCAACCGGGGCACGGTGACGACTCCAGGGGTCGACAGCCCCGATCGGTCGCGCACGGTGGAAGAGAACCTCGATCTACTGCGGCGCATGAAAGCGGGCGAGTTCCCAGACGGGGCGCACGTGCTGCGCGCCAAGATCGATATGGCGCACCCGAACATGATCATGCGCGACCCGCTGCTGCTGCGCATTCGTCACGCGCATCACTACAGGCAGGGAGACGAGTGGTGCGTCTATCCCCTGTACGACTTCGCGCACGGCCTCTCCGATGCCTTCGAGGGGATCACGCGCTCGTTATGCACGCTCGAGTTCAAGGACAATCGGGAGATCTACGATTGGCTCGTGCGGGAGGCGGGTTTCGACAATCCACCGACCCAGATCGAGTTCGCGCGCCTCGAATTGGACTACACGGTGTTGAGCAAACGCAAATTGCTGCGCTTGGTGAACGAACGGTACGTGAGTGGCTGGGACGACCCGCGCATGCCGACGATTGCCGGTATTCGCCGCCGCGGCGTGACACCGGAGGGGATCCGCAATTTCGCCGAAGCGATCGGCGTCGCACGGAAGCCCGCGCGCACCGAGCTGGCGACGTTCGAGCATCACGTGCGCGACGACCTCAACATGCGGGTGCCGCGCGTGATGTGCGTCGTGAATCCGCTCAAGGTCGTGATCACGAACTACGCAGAGAACGGAGAGGAACGGCTCGAGGCGTCGTACTATCCGCACGACGTGCCGCTCACGGGATCGCGACCGGTGCCGTTCGCGCGCGAGCTGTACATCGAGCGCGAGGACTTCATGGAGAATCCGCCGAAGAAGTTCTTCCGGCTCGCGCCCGGCCGCGAAGTGCGGCTGCGCTATGCGTTCTTCATCACCTGCACGGAGGTCATCAAGGACTCGTCAGGGGAGACGATTGAGTTGCGCTGTACTTACGACCCGCAAACGCGCGGCGGCGACGCGCCCGACGGCCGCAAGGTGCAGGGAACCATTCATTGGGTCTCGGCTCGGCACGCGTTGGACTGCGAGCTTCGGTTGTACGACAAGCTGTTCACGGTTCCCGATCCGGACGACCTTCCGGACGGCCAGGAATTCACCGATGTTCTCAATCCAAACTCGCTCATCGTCGTCCCGGGGGCGAAGATCGAGCCGAGCGTGGCAGCGGATCCAGTGGGAACGCGGTATCAGTTCGAGCGGACGGGATACTTCATGAGCGATCCGGTGGATTCGAAGCCGGGGCGGTTGGTATTCAATCGAACGGTGACGTTGCGGGACACCTGGGCCAAAGTGAAGGAAAAGGTTTGAGCTGACGGACAACCATGAGGTGACCAGTGCAGATTCGACGTTTGGCGTTGATCGCGGCAATGGTATGCGTGGCCGGTCCGCTGGCGGCGCAGCAGCAGCAGGGCTCGCCCAATAAGCAAGTCATAAACAGGCCCGACGTGCGCCCGGGCGGTGTGCTTTCGAGCGCCGTCCGCGTCGGCGACGTGGTCTTCCTGTCGGGCGTCCTGGGCACCAAGCCAGGCGGTGCCGGTCTTGCGGACGGCGGGATCGAGGGGCAGACGCGCCAAGCCCTCGAGAACGTCAAAGAAAACCTCGCTCTCGCCGGAGCGAAGATGGAGGACGTCGCCAAGTGCACGGTGTTCCTCAGCGACGTGACAAACTTCGCGGCGATGAACAAAGTCTATCACGAGTTCTTCCCCACCGATCCACCGGCCCG
>DATEHJ010000162.1:0-2518 GCA_035279645.1 Gemmatimonadaceae bacterium | reverse complement strand
AGTTTGATCGCCAGGCTCTTGAGGACCGACGAGTAGAGCACGAACGCCTGCGTGTCCTGCGTCGCCTCGATGAGATCCTCGGCGAGGCGAATTGGTAAAAGTGTGATCTTCGCGAGATGGTCGGCGCACTTCTGTGCGTATCCCTTTGGCGCGTTGAGCCCCGTGCCGATCGCCGTGCCGCCCATGCTGACCTCGCACAGGACCACCTTGATCGCTTGCAGCGCGCGCACTTCGTCGGCGAGCGTGCGCGCGAAGGCGTTGAATTCCTGACCTAACGTCATCGGGACGGCGTCCTGCAACTGGGTTCGTCCCATTTTGACGATCTGGCTGAACTCTTTCCCCTTCGCTTTGAAGGCCGCGATCAGCTGCTCGAACGCGTCCACGACCTCGGCGTTCCCGAGCGCCATGCCGATGTGCATCGACGTCGGGTACGAGTCGTTCGTCGACTGAGACTTGTTCACATGATCGTGCGGGTCGCAGTACTTGTATTCGCCTTTCTTGTGACCCATCAGCTCGAGAGCGCGGTTCGCGATTACTTCGTTGGCGTTCATGTTCGTCGATGTGCCCGCCCCGCCCTGGAGCATGTCGAGCTTGAACTCGTCGTGGAGCTTCCCGTCGATGATCTCCTTGCACGCGCCTTCGATGCCCTGGAGAATCTCCTTCGAGAATCCATCGGTCTCGAAGTTCGCACGCGCCGCGGCGAGCTTCACCATCGCCAGCGCCTTGATGAAGTTCGGGAAGCTGCGCAGCTCCTGGCCGGAGATCTGGAAATTCTCGAGCGCGCGCGCTGTCTGGACGCCGTAGTACGCGTCCGCCGGAACCTGGAAGTCGCCAAGTAGGTCGTGTTCGGTACGAGTCTTCGGCGAGGGCATTGAGCTCACCATCCCGAGAAGGAGTGACGACAGCGGACACGATCAATTTTCTGAACGTAGAGACCGCGTTTGGGAGCCACGGAGTGGACGTAGGTCCAACATGCCGCGCTCAACCGAGATGGGAGTGACATCGCTCACACTGGTGTGTTTCGCGAAGCGGTCGCGAATCGTCGAGAGGTAAGACATTTCTTGGCCGCGCTGACGACGAGGAAACGATGGAGCTTCAGGTTCAATTCGCACGCTTGGGGGCGAAGTCCGCGATTGGCCCCGCGCTCGCGTACGCCGGTGTGCGCGCCTTCTCGAGACTGCTGACGGCGTTCGTCCCGACGAGTAGCCTGTTTGCGCTGCTCGGCGCGCTGCTGTGGTTCGCCTCGGTGCTTTATCTCTTCGTGTTCATCACCTGGCAGCGCGACGACAACTGGGTCGCTGCGGGAATCATCATCGGTGGCACTCTGTTCGCCGGCGGGCTCTTCGCGGACCTCTTGGTTCGGCTGTACGACACGGGCTCGCCAATCAGCGCCGTGGTCTCGACCGTGACCAACTCCCTCGGCCTGGTGCTGCGCACGATCGTGCTCGTGCCCTTGTCCGGCGGCTGCGTCGCCGGCGCCCGCTGGCTCACGACCGAGATTCGCGGCGCGACAGAGCAGTGATGTGGGGGCTGGCGCCTAACGGGTGAACAAAGGTGCTAGGTGCTAGCAATGCCTCTCTAGCACCTAGCACCCAGCACCTAGCACCTCGAGGCACTCCGAAGCATGTTGGGGGAAGTCGAGTCCCCCCGACCAGGAGAGTCCCTTGACCGCGTCCGCGAACGATCGGTTCCGACGCGTTGACGCCGTGTTCGACGCCGTGCTCGAGCTTCCGACCGAAGAGCAAGCGGCGTACATCGATCGTGCCTGCTTAGGCGACAGTGCACTGCGCGCCGAAGTCATTCAGCTGCTGCGCGCGCACCAGCGGACCGGAAGCATCCTCGACACACCGCCGGGATCGCGATTGGCGTCGCTGCTGCTCGAAGGTGAAGGCACGCCCGACCGCATCGGGCCGTTTCGGATCGTCCGCGCGGTCGGCGAAGGGGGCATGGGGCAGGTCTTCCTCGGCGAGCGCGCTGACGGACAATTCGAGCAGCGCGTCGCGATCAAGCTGATCCGGCACCCGATGCCGGGCATCGTCAGGCGCTTCCTCGAGGAGCGCCGCATCCTCGCGCTCCTCGAGCACCCGAATATCGCGCGCCTCATCGACGGCGGCATCACCGCCGACGGACAACCCTACTTCGCGATGGAGTTCGTCGACGGCGAGCCGATCGATCGCTATTGCACGACGCGTGCTCTCTCGATCGACGACCGCCTGACGCTCTTCGAGAAGGTGTGCGACGCCGTCAGTTACGCGCACCAGCATCTCGTCATCCATCGCGACCTCAAGGCGAAGAACATCCTCGTCACGCCTAACGGCGACGTGAAGCTTCTCGACTTCGGCATCGCGAAGCTCATCGATCGGCCCGATGGCGCGCCGGCGCGCGACGAGACCTGGACGGGCGTCCGCATCATGACCCCCGAGTGCGCCGCGCCGGAGCAGGTCGTGGGTGATCCGATCAGCACGGCGACCGACGTCTACGCGTTAGGCGTCCTGCTCTACACTCTTCTGGCCGGCCA
>DATEHJ010000161.1:0-2550 GCA_035279645.1 Gemmatimonadaceae bacterium | reverse complement strand
TGCGAAAAGCTGCTTTGCAGCCGATCGCCGAAGTTGGCGCTATCCGTAGCCTGTGGGAGCTGCACCGAAGAAGCCGTTTTGAAGAGAGAGCCGTGAGCGGCGCGGGGCTCAGTTCCGAGTGCCCCGCTTCTGATCGAAGATTACACTCCGGCGGCACTCTGGACAGATCAACCATTCCCGGCGCCGAGCATAGCCGAGCCCGAACGAGCCGCCGCCGATGGAGCGCGTCGTCATTGCTGCCCCATCTCGTGGACAGTGGGGCGTTTCGCCCGCTCCGGCCGCCTGACGAATCGCTGATTCTTCTTCTGCCGAATACTTCGCGCGTTCCATTTCCCTCCCCCCTACTCCCCTAACCCCTTGCCCCTATATCCAGCACCACTTTCCCGAACTGCTCCGCCTTCTCGAGGCGTTCGTAGGCCGCCCGCGCCTCTTCGAGAGGAAAAACGCGGTCGACCGGAGGATGGAGCTTTCCTGCGAGAAACTGTTCGGTGATAGCATCGAACTCGGAATCGTTGCCCATCGTGGAGCCGAGAATCGACCATTGATTCCAGAAAAGGCGGCGTACATCCGTCTCGACCATTGGGCCGCTCGTCGCGCCGCACGTCACGAGACGTCCACGGCGGCCGAGTGCCAGCAGCGACTGCTTCCATGTTGCCGCGCCGACGTCGTCGATAACAACGTCGACGCCGCGCTTCCTCGTTCGATCGCGAATGTGCTTTGCCACGTCAGTCGTCGCGTGATTGACGATCTCGTCCGCGCCGAGAGAGCGCGCGCGCTCGAGCTTCGCGTCGCTACTCGAAGTCACCCACACGTGAGCGCCAAGCAGCTTGCAGATCTGCAGCGCCGCGATCGCGACACCGCCGCCAATTCCCCAGATGAGAACTTCGTCACCGACTCGAACTTGCGCGCGTGTCACAACCATGCGCCACGCCGTAAGTGTGACCAGCGTAAACGCCGCGGCGATGTCAGCGGAAATCGACGATGGAATCGCCCGCACATTCGCGGCGGGAACGACGACGTATTCTGCGATGCTGCCTGGTAAGTGCTCGCCAAGAATACCGAAGCGAACGCACAACGATTGTTCCCCGTCGAGACAGTATTCGCAGGTCCGGTCGCTGATCCCCGGATTGATCACGACGGTGTCGCCAACGCGAACATCGCGCACCTCGTCGCCCACCGCGTCGATGATTCCTGTACCATCCGCGCCGAGTACCCACGGCGGCGTGATTGTGACGCCAGGAAGTCCGCGAACTACGAACAGATCGAGGTGATTTAGCGCGGCCGCGCGCATACGCAGGCGAACATCGGTCGGTCGCTTCAGCTGCGGCGTCGGTAGATCGTCGCGCAGTGTGAGCTGGTCCAGGCCGCCGTGGGCGGCGATCGTAAGGCCTTTCACGAAATCAGTACCGTTATATTCATGGGCAATCGACAACCATATTAACCTCTCGCCGGCATACGGCTCGATCGTCGGCGCAGCGCTCCTCAGGCGATGACATCAATCAAGGTGCCTCCGCTCGGTGAATCGATCGTCGAAGCGACCGTCTCACGCTGGATGAAGAAGGAAGGCGACCAGGTCTCGCCCGGCGATACGTTAGTCGAGTTGGAAACCGACAAAATCACGGTTGAAGTTCCGGCGATGAGCCGTGGCGTCCTTACCAAGCGTCTCCACGCCGAGGGCGACGTTGTCAAAGTAGACGACCTCCTCGGCGAGATCGATGAAAGCGCGGTTGCCGCCACGCCGAGACGTGAGGCGGCGACGACGGCGGCGGGTGCATCGAGTCCGCGCCCCGGAACGACGGCGACTCAAGCGCCCCCGGCGCCTCCCCCGCCCCCAAAGGAAGTGCAGGCACCGAGCACGCCGAAGGCGGCGGAACCCGTGAAGGGCGAGGTCCGCGCCTCCCCCGCCGCCGAGCGGCTTGCCGCGCAACAGAACATCGATCTGACCGGAATAGCGGGCACCGGTCGCGGTGGTGTCGTGAGCAAGGCAGACGTCGTCGACCAAACGCGTGATGGTGCATCGCCGGCTAAGGCTCGAGAAGCAGCGCCGCCGCCGGCACCACCCGCTGTCGCGCCGACGACGCCGCGCCCGGCCCCAACGCCAGCCCCCGCACCGACACCAGCTCGACCAGCGGCACCTCCTGGCGCGCGCGAGACACGGGAGAAGATGTCGACGCGTCGGCGGCGAATCGCCGAGCATCTGCTCGAGTCGCAGCACGCAACGGCGCACCTAACGACGTTCAACGAGATCGATATGAGCGCAGTCGAAGCGCTGCGATCTCGAATCAAGGAACGCGTCGAGAAGGAGCAAGGCATCAAGCTGTCGGTGATGCCGTTCTTCGTGAAAGCGGCATGTATGGCGCTCAAAGCGTACCCGGTCGTGAACGCGCAGATCGACGGCGATTCAATCGTGTACAAGCACTATGTGAACATGGGGATCGCTGTCGCGTCTGAAGCGGGGCTCGTGGTTCCGGCAATCAAGGACGCGGATGGAAAGGGGCTGGTAGAGATCGCCCGTGATATCTCGGACGTCGCAAAGAAGGCCCGTGACGG
>DATEHJ010000160.1:0-6448 GCA_035279645.1 Gemmatimonadaceae bacterium | reverse complement strand
CGCAACGCGTGCTGGTGCCGATGTACGAGGCCGAGCTGCGGTTGCCAGCGACCATCGGCGACTACACTGACTTTTACGCGTCGATTGATCACGCCCGCAATGTTGGCAGCATGCTTCGGCCGAACGATCCTCTCCTGCCGAATTACAAGTACGTACCGATCGGGTACCACGGCCGCGCGTCGTCGATCGTCGTAAGTGACACGCATGTCCGTCGTCCCGGTGGTCAGGTGCGCGACGATCCCGAGCAGCCTCCCTTCGTGGCGCCAACGAGGCGCCTCGATTACGAGGCCGAGCTCGGGATCTTCATCGGGCTGGGGAACGCGCTCGGCTCGCCCATTCCCATGATCGAGGCGGACCGCCACATCTTTGGCCTCTGCTTGTTGAACGATTGGTCGGCGCGCGACATCCAGACTTGGGAGTACCAACCACTCGGCCCATTTCTGTCGAAGAGCTTCGCGTCCACGATCTCACCGTGGATCGTGACACTCGAAGCGCTCGAGCCATTCCGAGCGGCGGCCTACGTTCGGCCTGATGGCGACCCACCGCCTCTGCCATATCTGTTATGGGATGTCGACCAGCGGCGAGGTGGGGTCGACATCAACGTCGAGGTCTACCTGGCGACAGCGACGATGCGTCAGCGTCGCCAGGATCCGGTGCGCATCAGTCGGGGTCGATTCGCGTCGATGTACTGGACCGTTGCCCAATTCGTTGCTCACCACACGAGCAACGGGTGCAACCTTCACCCCGGGGACCTGCTCGGTAGCGGGACGATCTCCGGCCCCGAGCCAGAGAATAGAGGCTGTCTCCTGGAGCGCACATGGCGAGGTCGTGATCCAATCCGCCTGCCGAATGGCGAGTCGCGTACCTTCCTCGCCGATGGCGACGAGGTGATCATGAGGGCCTTTTGCGAGCGCCCTGGCTTTGCGCGCATCGGCTTTGGCGACTGCTGTGGGATGATAGTACCGGCACTCTGAACGGCGCGACGCTGGCCAATTCACGCCGTTGTTTCAGAAGCTCCGCTGAAGACCTTTGAGACGGCTGTTGCAAACTGGCTCCACTCGGCGGTCTCGAGCCGGAGCTGTTTTCGGCCAGCGTTGGTGAGTCGATAGATCTTGGCCTTTCGGCCGATCTCGGACTTTCCCCAGTCGGCTTCGATCCAACCCCGCTTCTCCATCCGATAGAGGGCAGGGTAGAGCGAACCTTCCTCGACTTGAATCGCATCGCCGGTTGCCTCTTCGAGCCATCGTGCGATCGCGTAGCCATGAAGGGGACGCCAGCTCAGCGTCTTCAGAACGAGCGCGTCCAGCGTACCGTGCAGTCGGTCTTTCGAAAGTGTCGTCATCGTGTTGCCTAGAGAGTCTTGGTAATGTTAGGCATCAATACTTAGACAGTCAAGGCATCGAGTGCTCGTTGTCGCAGTGTGATCGAGGCGCTTGCCGCTCGCCAAGGGCGGCGCGAGCTTCCGGCTCATGCTTGTCCCGTATTCGTTCCGCGTTGGTCGGATTCTGCTGGCTGGTTCGACGGCGCTACTCGCGCTCGCATGCGGCGGGCACTTCGAGGTGCCGATGCCGGTGCTCTCAGCGCCCGCAGTCGCGCCCGCGCCGAGCGAGCCAGCCATCATCACCCTACCCATCGCAATAGCGCTCTCGAAGATTCGGACGCAGCTCGACTCTGTGTTCCCGCCGGTGGATAGTCTGGATCGCGCGAAATGCACCGCGCTCGGCGGACTCGTTTGCCACCAGTACGCATATCGACGCGACAGCCTCGATCTGCGCGCGAACGGCAACCGCATCACGTTGCAAACTCGTCTTCGCTATCGCGCCTCCGTCGGCCTGCCGGGAGTGGGAGGCATTGCGAGCTGCGGCTTTCCGCCGGAAACGATGAAGCGAGCCGTCGTCCAACTCGCGACGACTCTGTATTGGCGGTCGGACTGGCGCCTCGGATCGCGCGGAACTACCGTAGCAGCAACTTTAAGTGATCCATGCGAAGTTACGCTTTTACATGTCGATGCGACTCCGATAGTAAAGCGAATTATCGACGCGCAGGCGGAGGACCTGCGACAGGAGATCGACTCCGTTCTGCCGACTGTTGCCGACCTTCATGGCGCCGCGGATTCCCTGTGGCAGCTCGCACAACAACCGCTGTCGCTCGACTCGGCATCCACTGTTTGGCTGACGTTTTCTCCTGAAGCCGTGAGCCTCGCGCCGCTCATCGGTTCCGCGAGCTCGGTGTCGACGGCGCTCGTATTGACGGCTCGTCCACGCGTAACGGTTGGAGCGAAACCATCGATCGATCCCCAAGCGCTTCCGTCACTCACCCTGGCGCGACGCTCGTCAGGGATTCACGTCCCGGTTGAAGTCGAGCTGCCCTTCTCGGATTTGAGCCAGAAGGTCACGGTGCTACTCGCGGGTGATACCGCCGGAAAGGGAATCCGCGTCAGTGAGGTGAAGGTCTGGGGTGTCGGAGATACCGCTGTGGTGACCGTCGGACTCGAGGGGAAGGTGAACGGCTCGCTCTATCTCCTCGGTCGGGTCAGCTACGATTCCGTTTCGCGGGCTGTGCTCTTGAGCGATCTCAGATACACGCTTGAAAGCCACGACACGATGACGCGCCTCAAGTCGACGTTCGCCGCTGGCCGCATCAAGGCGGCGATCGACGCCGCGACCGGAAAGGGACATCTCGCGGTCGGCGAGCAACTGGATTCGCTGAAGTCGCGGCTGAACTACGAGCTCAATCGCTCGCTCGCACCGGGTGTGAGGCTCGCCGGAAGTGTCAACGGCGTACGCTTCTCGCGGATGTTCACGACTCAAACCGCGTTTGTGTTGCGTGTCGTGCTCGACGGCGAGGCGGTGATTCTCGTTCAGTGATGCATCCACGTGGTGGACGCCATTCTACTTCTTGGGCGCCACCTCGCCAGCGACGACAGTCTGGTTCGTCTGCGGCTTCACGAGCAGAGTCTGACCGACGCGAATCTTACTTCCGCTGATGTGATTCCAGGCGCGTAGCGTATCAGCCGTCGTGTTCCAGCGCGAGGCGATCGATGCCAACGCATCGCCTCGCTTCACCGTGTAGTACTTCGCCTTCGATGCTTCGCGGAGCGCGGCTCGTCGCTGCGACTCAACCGCGGCACGGCGCATCGCCTGCTTTGCCGCAATGACAGCCAGGCGTTCGTGACGGGCACTGATCGCATGCAGAAGCAGATTTGCCTTACCCCACGCCTGGGAGGGGATTCCGTATCGGTAACTGCCCTCGGGTGTCTCGACGACGACGGCTTTAGCGATGCCGAAGAAGGTTCGACCGGGACGCAATTGAACGCTCGTGTCGACCTGAAAATCGTGCTCGGTGAACGTCGGCGGACTATCACCCGACCCGAGGAGGTCGCGCGGCTCGAGGCCGAGAAAGAGGAGACGCCGATCGGTGAGCACCAAGAGCCCACGCGTCGCCCGAAAGTAGTCGATCCACGGCCGCTGAAAAACGGCGACGATGCGGACCACCCGTTCGCCCTCGCCAAGTGTGTTGAGGCGGAGCTCGCGCTCGGCGATGGCACTCGTGTCGCGCGGCTCCGTACGATAGGTGTGAATCGCGAACTGCACGAGCAGCCCCACGACGACGATCGCGGCGCCGATCATCGCGTAGCGGATAGCGGGACGCATACGGCGCCGCCGCCGTTTCAGCCGGAGCTTTTTCTTCCGCAGCGCCGGTGTCGGCGGCGCGATCTCGGGTGCGTCGAACGATCCTTCCATCTTCAACTGATGAATCAACTCAGCCCTCTAGGCGCCTGTGCGCCTTTGCCTTCAGTCATTGGAAAGAATGATGCCGATGATGTCCGGGAGCCTCTCCCACTCGGCCGTCCTACTGCATCAGAACGCCCATTTCGTCACCGACCGGTTGAGAATGAACGCACCGGCGGCTACCATTCGGCCAGGCTCTTCAGGCGCGAACTCATTATTCGTTGAGTCGTCCCGCTCGCGCCAGCCTTGTTTTTTTTTCGTCCGTGAGCGGCCCGCGATTCAGTTTGCGCCCCCGGACCATTCGCCCTAGCTATCCAGCGGACCGCTGCTCGGACCGCTTTGCGGAGGCACCATCAGGAAGCAACCGATTACCCAGCTCCTTGTGCTTGCTGCCGGATCGCTCGCTACGGTGATCTTCACCGTTTCGCGCGTGCATCCGGCGTTCGTGCAGCGTGAGCCGGTGGTTGCCGAAATCCTGAAGCACGATTACGTCGACTCCACGGCCATTCGCGCGCCCTGGCTGAACGCGCCGACGGAGCAGGCCCTACGGACGCCGCAGTTTCTTGCCGATCGCGAGCGCTTCATGCGCGACCTGCTCCGCACCGGCAAGCTGAACGAGAAACGTGCCTGGAGTCTCGCGGACGTTGCGGTGACCGAAGCATATCGGCGCCGCTTGCCGCCCGCGCTCGTACTCGGCGTCATGCTTACCGAAAACGACGAGCTGCGGTCGTCGGCCCGCTCGAACGTCGGCGCCGTTGGCTTGATGCAGGTTCACGGCAACTCGTGGCGAGACGCGCTTGGACGCATGTTCGGAACGAACCTGCACAACGACACGACCAATCTCCGATACGGAATCTTCATTCTTGGTTACATGGCGCGGCAGGCCAGGAACGGCCTCGCTCCGGATTCCGAGATCGGCGACAGTGTGGTCGCCTCCGACAGCAGTTGGCGCTCGGCACTTCTTCACTACAACGGCTGCGTGCGCGGAAAGAACACGCGCAATTGCAGCAGCTATCCGATCACGGTTCAAAAGAACGTGATCGAGAATGCAAAGACGACGTGCAATGGCCAAGACTTCGACGCCTGTGTCGTGCGTCCGCTGTGGCTGAGCACACGTTCGGATCCCTGACCAACGCCGGCGCTTTCCGCTGAAGCACTCGTCAAGCGCTTCGGACTGACGACTGCCCTCGACGGCGTGAGCCTCGAGATCGCCGAAGGCGAGTGCATGGCGCTCGTTGGCGAAAGCGGGTCAGGAAAAACGACACTTCTTCGCGCCTTCAACGCCCTCGTCACGCCGGACGCGGGTCGCGTCGTCATTGGTTCAGGTGACACCGCGTCGATGGACGTGATCGAGCTGCGCCGCGGAATCGGTTACGTCCCTCAGGACGGAGGCCTTCTTCCGCATTGGCGCGTGGCGCGAAACGTCGAGCTCGTGCTACGGCTGCAAGGCCGCAAGGGCGAGGCGAGACAGCGCGGCGATGAAGCCCTTCGCTTGGTAGGGCTCGATCCTGAGGTTTTTCGAGACCGGTGGCCGAGCGAGCTCTCTGGCGGGCAGCGTCAGCGTGTGGCCATAGCGCGGGCGCTGGCCGCTGAGCCGCGGCTTCTGCTGCTCGACGAGCCATTCGGCGCTCTCGACGCAATAACGCGTGCGGATTTGCAGGAGAGCTTCGCGAGGCTTCGCGTGGCACGCACTGCGAGCCCTCTGACTTGTGTTCTCGTCACGCACGATCTGCGCGAAGCATTTCTGCTCGCGGATCGAGTTGCCGTATTACGAGGGGGAAGGATCGAGCAGGTGGCGCCACCGGGCGAGTTGCTCGTGCGGCCCGCGACGATCTACGTCCGCGACCTCCTGTCGCGCGCTCGCGTCGGTGTGGATGATATCCGTCCCGAACTCGTGAAGGAGCCGCCGCGGTGACGCATCGACGGCTGGCACTGGCAGGGCTTCTCGTAGCGCACGCGGCACTCGCCCAAGGGAAAGCGGTCCCGGTGATCGTCGCGTCGAAGCCGTTCGGCGAGTCGTACCTCCTCGCGGAAATGTTCGCGCAGCTCCTCGAGGCGCGCGGCATTCGCGTCGATCGCCGGCCGGGACTCGGGGCGACGGAGCTGGCCTTTCGCGCGCTTCGCAGTGGCGCGATCGACGTCTATCCGGAGTACACAGGAACGGGACTCCTGGTGCTCCTCGGCGAACAGCCGCGGGGCACCGCCGCTGATGTGTACGCGCGCGTCTCCGAAGAGTTTCCCCATCGCTTCGCTGTGCGATGGCTCCCGCCGTTAGGCTTCGAGAACACGTACGCGATCGCGATTCGCAGACGAACGAGCGACTCGCTCGGAGTGCGAACGCTGTCCGATCTTGCGCGAGTCGCCCCGCGTCTGCGAGCGGGCCTCACGCCGGATTTCATCGGCCGCGCGGACGGTCTGCCGGGACTCGCTCGCGCGTACGGGGTTCGCTTTCGCGAAGTACGCGCGCTGTTGCCGGCGGTGAAGTACCGTGCGCTCGATGCTGGTGACGTCGATCTCGTCGATGGCTACTCGACCGATGGACTCATCGCGCGGTACGACCTCACGGTTCTCACGGATGACAGGCGCTTCTTCCCGCCCTATGAAGCGGCGGCACTCGTCGGCGCGCGTCTCGCGAGCACGAATCCAGCGGCGATCGCGGCCCTCACGGAACTGAGCGGCCGCATCGACGCCACGCGCATGCGCGGTCTCAACCGTCG
>DATEHJ010000159.1:0-2576 GCA_035279645.1 Gemmatimonadaceae bacterium | reverse complement strand
GGCCATGATCTGCTGGGCCGCGAGCGCGACGGTCTGGAGTCCCGAGGAGCAGAACCGGTTGATCGTCGCCGACGGCACGTCGACGGGGATGCCGGCCCGCAGCGATGCCAATCGCGCGACGTTGAGCCCCTGCGACGCCTCCGGCATCGCGCAGCCCCAGTAGATGTCGTCGATCGTGGCCGGGTCGATTCCCGCCTGCTGCACCGCCGCGCGCATCACCCACGCCGAAAGCTCTGTCGGATGCACCGACGCCAGCGCGCCGTCTTTCTTCCCCTTTCCCACCGGTGATCGCACGGCGGAGACGATGACTGCTTCCTTGAGTTCACTCATTGTATTGCCTCTCGCTTGTCATCCCTCGCTTCGCTCGGGATGACAACCTAGTCAGTTCCGCAACGGCTTGCCGGTCTTGAGCATGTGCTCAATCCGCTCCTGCGTCTCCTTCGTCCCCAGCAGGCGCAGGAACGCGTCCCGCTCGAGATCGAGAATGTCCTGCTCCGTCACCTGGCGCCGCTCGCCGTCGCCGCCGGTCAGCACGTACGCGATCTCGTGCGCGAGACGTACCTCGAAATCGCTGATCTGCCCAGCCTCGCGCATCGCGAACGCCGCGTAATGCAGATTGCCGAGTCCCTCACGGCCGAGTGCCGTGATCGTCTGCGGCGCCGGTGGGACATAGTCCGGCGCGAGGTCGAGCACGCGCGCCTTCGCGTCGGCGATGAGGCGATCCCGATTCATCGAGATGCGATCGGTCGCCCGGAGCAACCCGAGGCCGCGAGCCTCGAGCGCGCTCGTGCTCATCGTCGCCATCGCGATCAACTTGAACGCTCGCTTCACCGCCTCGAACGGATCGGCCTCCTCGTAAGGCGCGAGGTCGTTGGTGAATCGGAACAATAGCTCCTTCGTTCCACCCCCGCCCGGCAACAGGCCGACGCCGGCTTCCACGAGTCCCATGTACAACTCGGCGTGCGCCTGCACCCGATCGGCGTGGAGCGCGAACTCGCACCCTCCGCCTAACGTGAGGCCGAATGGCGCGACGACGACGGGAAAGGGCGCCACCCGCAAGCTCATCGAGCACGATTGGAAAAACTCGACCGACGTCTCGAGCTCCTTCCACTTGCCATCGCGCGCCATCCGGCGAATCCATCCAAGGTCGGCGCCCGCCGTGAACGTCCTCGGATCGTCATTCCCGATCACCAGCCCGGCCAGCCCGTCGCGTCGCACCCGTGCGAGTGATTCGACCAGCATCCGCAGCACGCCATCTCCGAGCGTGTTCATCTTGCTCGTGAACTCCAACACCGCCACACCGTCGCCTGCATCGATGAGGCTCGCATCCGCCGACGTCTCGAGCACTCGCCGCCATCGTTTCTGCGACGCGAGATGGATCGTGCCCGGCACTTCCGGAACACGCTCGTACCCGCCGTCGTTGGTGAGGAAACGCTGCTCCTCGCCTGCCTTTCGATAAAAGCATCCCTCGACGGCCGTGAGCATCGGTGGCTTTTCGAGACCGAGGCGCTCGAATCCTTTTTTCAGGAACTCGAGGCCGAGATAATCCATCTGTCTGAAAGGCCCGGCGTCCCACGCATACCCCCACTCCATCGCCCGATCGACGCTGACGAGATCGTATGCGATCGCCGGCGTCTTCATCAGCACGTAGTGCGAGAAGCGCAGGAGGTACTCCCGGGCGAAATCACCGAAGCGTCCTTCCAGCTCGCGCACGGCGGCGATCCGCTCGGAGAGTGGCAGCGCCGTGACCCGATCCATCTCCGCGCTCTCTGGCTTTCGCTGTGGCCCGTAGTTGAGCGTTTTCCAATCGAGCGTCTCGATATCCTTTCCGACGCGACGATAAAAACCCGCGCCGGTTTTCTCCCCAGCGCGGCCGGAGCTCACGAGCTGCCGGACCCACGCCGGCATCGCGAACCCATCGCCGGTCGCCTGACTCAGCTCGTCGGTGACATGCAGGAGTACGTCGATCCCGGTGAGATCCCCCGTTCGAAACGTCGCCGACTTGGCGCGGCCGAGCAGCGGACCCGTCAGCACGTCGACTTCGTCGATCGAGAAGTCGTATTGCGCCATCATGTCCAGCGCCAAGACCATGCCGTACACACCCAGCCGATTCGCCACGAATCCGGGAACGTCCTTCGCCAGCACGATTCCTTTGCCGAGGACGCGCTCGCTCATTCCTCGAGCGGCGTCGATCGCCTCACGACGCGTATCGGGCGTCGGGATAATCTCGAGGAGATGCAGATAGCGCGGCGGGTTGAAGAAATGCATGCCGAGGAAACTCGCCCGGAACGCCGGCGACCGGCCCTCGGTCAACACGCTCATGGGAATCCCGGAGGTGTTCGTCGCAATAATGACGTCACCGCGAAGCATCGGCTCGAGCCGCGCATACAGGTCACGCTTCGGCGTGACCTGTTCTATGATGGCTTCGATGATCAGATCGCACTCGCTGAGCAGGGATAGGTCATCCGCGGTGTTGCCGATACGTATGAGCGACGCTCGGTTCGGATCCATGAATGCCGCCGGGCGTGCCTTTTTCGCTCGCTCGAGTCCCTGCCTAACGACCGAATTCTTGTCCG
>DATEHJ010000158.1:0-2044 GCA_035279645.1 Gemmatimonadaceae bacterium | reverse complement strand
CGCGCCGCGCGAGGAAGGAGTAGAGACGGCGTCGCTGCACTGCGACATCGAGACGCGCGAGCGATTTCATTTTCTTGCGCGCCACGTGCTCGAGCGTGTTTTGCTCGTCGATCTTTTCCTCATCGAAGACCTGGTCAATCGACGTATCGGCGACGTCGCGCGCGATGCCTCGGCGCGCGAGCTCTTGCTGCACGCGTCGTCGCGAGAGTCCCGCCCCAACGGCCTTGGAGCGCGTGAACTGCCGCGCAAAGCTGGCGTCGTCGAGAAAGCCCGCCCTCACGAGTCGGTCGATGGCGATGTCGACGAATTCCGCCGGCTCACCCTTGCGAACAAGCAATCGCCGAAGCTCCGCGGACGCACGCGCGCGAAGCGCGATCATATTGAGCGCGCGGTCGTAGGTCGCGACGATCCCCGTCTCGCGCGCGATCGCCGCTTCGAGGCGCTGATCGACGACCGCCCCGACTGCGAGCTTCAGCCGATCTAACGCCTCGAGGGAGAGCGTTGCGACGTGAGCGCCGTCGACAGCGATGTCGAATCGCCCTGTCCTGCGTGGAGCAGCAATAATCGCGGTAATAAGCATTTAGTACCGAGATCTCTCTCCTAAGCGACGGAGCGCGCGCAAAGCGCGCGCGACTCCAAATAACTTGCTGCGAGCGCAAGCGAGCAGCCGCGAGCGAGCGTCAGCGAGCGAAGCGGATACTCCCTTCGTGATCAGGCCCGTGCTTTCAGCCTTTTTGCTGCGCTGCGCGCAGCAAAGAGGCCGGGAAGCACGAGCCTGATCACGAAGGGAGTATCCGGGTCCCAACGATCCCAGGGCTGCGTCTCCCCGGCCCCCAATGCGCAGGCCGGCATCTTGATCGACCGTCAGTCGTCGAGCGCCTCCGCGTCCGCCAATCCTGGACGCGCCGTCATTCCCAGCACGCCCTTCACCTGCTCCTCGACCTCGCTCATGAGGGCGGGGTTGTCCTTCAGAAACATCTTCGAGTTCTCACGTCCCTGACCGATCTTCTGACCCTTGTAGCTGTACCACGCTCCCGACTTCTCGACGATTCCCGCCTCCGCGGCGATGTCGAGTACCAAGCTCGCGTGGCTGATGCCTTCGGCGTACATGATGTCGAACTCGGCCTGCTTGAACGGCGGCGCGACCTTGTTCTTCACCACCTTCACGCGAACGTGCGAGCCGATGACGTCTTCCTTCTCCTTCACCGGACCAATGCGGCGAATGTCGAGACGCACCGACGCATAGAACTTCAGCGCTTTACCACCGGTCGTCGTTTCCGGGTTGCCGAACATGACGCCGATCTTCTCACGCAGCTGATTGATGAAGATGACCGACGTCTTCGATCGTGCGATCGCACCAGTGAGCTTGCGCAGTGCTTGACTCATGAGGCGCGCCTGAAGCCCCACGTGCGCATCACCCATGTCGCCTTCGATCTCGGCCTTCGGAACCAGCGCCGCGACCGAGTCGATGACCACGACATCGATGGCGCCGGAGCGAACGAGAATGTCGGCGATCTCGAGTGCCTGCTCGCCCGTGTCGGGTTGCGAGATGAGAAGATTCTCGACATCCACCCCGAGCTTGCGTGAGTACTCGGTGTCGAGCGCGTGCTCGGCGTCGATGTACGCCGCCACACCTCCCGCGCGCTGCGCGTTCGCGACGACATGCAGCGAGAGGGTGGTCTTACCACTCGACTCTGGGCCGTAGATCTCGGTAATGCGGCCGCGCGGAATGCCGCCAATGCCGATCGCCGCATCCAGGTTGATAGCGCCAGTCGGAATCGCCTCGACCCGCACCTTGCTCTCGGTGCCGAGTCGCATGATGGACCCCTTGCCGCAGGTCTTTTCGATCTGCGTGATGGCCAGAGTCAGGGCTTTTCTCTTGTCGTCCGTGATGGTGGAAACAGCCATCGTTTTCGCATCCTCGGTTAGTCGTGGGACTCTGGCTGCAGAATCGTATCGGAAGTGAAGGTGCTTCGATAGATACCCGAACAAAATACGAAACAACACGCCGAAATCAACCCGATCGTGCGACTTTGAACGCGTC
>DATEHJ010000157.1:0-2513 GCA_035279645.1 Gemmatimonadaceae bacterium | reverse complement strand
AGGTGATTGGTGCTAGGTGCTAGGGCGCCAAGCCCTTCCTAGCACCTAGCACCTAGCACCAATCACCTAGCTCAGGGCCCTCGGTGCAAAAACAGCAGCGTTGCGATCGCTACCGCGGCAATGACGCTACTCACGAACGCTACCGCCCGCATCGGCGTCCGCACCGTCACCGCCGACGACAGCTCCGGTATCGGAGACCGTCGCACGCTCCGCGCGGGAAGCGCCAGCGTCTCGATGTCGATTGCGCTCGTTAGGTGCTGCGCCACCTCGCTATTCACGCCCTCGGGCAACGCCGAGCACGTGTAGCGCAACAAGCGAGTCGCGATCTGAATCTCGTCGCCCTCGCTGAGGAGCACCGGCGCCGATACCGTGCGGCCGTTCACCTTCACCGTCGCCGCGTCCGAGGTCCTCAACGCGTGACCGCCCGCTTCCCGCCGCACCTCGGCGTGGAAGCTTGCCGCCGTCTCGTCCTCGATGACGAGAATGTTCGATTCGTCCCTGCCGATGCCCGTCGACACGCGATGGAGTGAGAGCGCAGAACGCTGCTGGACATCGATGAGGTGCGCGGTGAGCGGCGTCTTCACGACGCTGCGGCTTTGTCCGGGCGTCGTCGCCCAGAAGCGGAACTCCGCGGAACCTGCCGCAATGACGTCGCCGTCGCTCAATTCCGACGTTCCGGCTGGGAGCTGACGTCCATTCACGGTGACAACGGTGTCACTCGAAAAAGGACGGATCCTCGCCCCATCATCGGCCGTGCAAATCACGAAATGCCGAGGCATGAGGTCCGCACGGCGGAGCCGTAAGGTGGCCTGCGCACCCGTGCCAACGACGACTTCCGTATCTGGGTGAAGCTCTTGCAGCGCTTCGTTGTACTCGAGCCACGTCATTGCTTCTACTCTCGATGCGGTTGCGATGCGGTCACTACGCCACGGACAGATGGAACGTGCCTCCCAGCACGCTGCACCAGTGACGTGGTTTCTCTCGTACTAGAGAGTCGACACAGCGACCTTCGTGCCGAGGCGCCAAACGCGACGCTACCGGTTAGAACCCACCTCCCACGGAATTCGTTTCTCCAGCCGAAGTCGCATCGAAATGCGACGTAACGCACTGATACGAGGCGACCTCGGCATATTATTGGCGTTGCGCGATCCAGGGCACGTCGTCTACGGTTGCTACTTCGCGTCCCCCCCTGCTTCATCGGCATGCCGCAGCGCTCTCTGGCCTCGCTCGTTCTCGCCCCCCTGCTCATTGGGGTGCTCTGTCTCGCCCTCGCTTGCGTCGCGGGCGCGCGCACCGACCGTCTCGCCGACACGCTCACCGCTACCGACACGCTGCGCGCGATCGACAGCGCCCGCGTTGCCGACACGCTTCGGAAGATCGACTCCACACGCTCCGCCGATGCGGATAGCGCCGCCGCCTCACAGCTAGCTGTCGTCGTCGACAGCGCGACGCTCAAGCAAGGCACGCCCACCCAACAAGGTTCGGCGACCAAGGGTGGCACGCCGGGAAAAGACGCACCGTCCAGCTGCTGCACGGCGACGCTCCACCTTCACCGGCATGGCGAGCATCCGTTATCTCCCGCCGCCGACAGTATCGCGAACGGGCTCGTCTTCGTCCCCGTCGATCGCGCCTGGTTCCAAGCTGCCTCACGCGGCAAACACATGCTCGTGGACATCGGTCGCATCGATCTCGCGCTGAAATCCGATACCCTCTCGCGCGCCGCGTACCAGGAGGCGGTGACGCGATTGTCGCCTCTGCCTCTCGGAACGATGTTGCGAATCAGGGCGCCGTACGGAGTCGACGAACAGGCGAAGATCGTTGGCTTCGATAGCTGGCACGGGCGCATCGTTGCGAAGTTGAGTGTTTCACATCTGCTCGATTCGCTGGCTCGCGCCGAGGACATGTTGCCGGCGACGGCGACACGAATCGACACGGCGGCGGCTCATGCCTTGAGCAGCGTCGACTCGACGCTTCACGCGACCACAGGTATAACGGCGACTCCAGCTGTGACGACCCCGCCGATCGCCGCGCACGCCGACAGCATGCCTCCGCCCGCGGCATCTGCTTGTGTTCGCGACACCCTGCCAACGGACGTTACGACTCGAGCGATCGCCGTGCGCGACTCGCTCGTCCGTTTTCTCACCGACTCCGCGAAGCCGCCGTACGAGAGGCAAATCGCAACCGCGAAAGTGCAAAGTTGGTGGGTCCCCGGATGCTTCGGTGTCGGCCGCGCGCTCATCGTCGTCAACAAGCGCACGCCGGAGATGGACTTCGCCGTCGAGCGCGTCGCGCTCCTCGACTCGACGGGAAGGGCGGTACCGGTGCGCGTCGTCGATCTGCGCTTTCACGCGCATGATCCACTTTATGTGTTCGATGCCGACGGCGACGGCATCGACGACCTCGCCTCGCGCGCCCACGGCGATCGCAGCGGTGGCCTAACGATTATGCGGCTCGACCTGGCGACCCGGCGCTTCGTGCGCCTCGTGAGCGGCTTCGCCTGGGAGCAATAGCGT
>DATEHJ010000156.1:0-4039 GCA_035279645.1 Gemmatimonadaceae bacterium | reverse complement strand
GGCGCGAAGTACTACGAGTGGGAGCTTCGCGGCGTGCCCGTTCGTATGGAGATTGGGCCCAAGGACCTCGACAAGAATCAGGCGATGCTCGTCCGTCGCGATACGGGGGAGAAGCGTCCGACGTCACTCGATTCCATCGGTGAAGACGCGAGCGATCTACTCGCGCGTATACAGCAAGACATGCTCGGTGCCGCGCGCGATCGGCTCGACAAGAACAGCATTCGCGGCGGCGTCGACTACGATCGTTTCCGACAGATCATGGACGGCGAAGGCGCGTTCGTGTACGCCGGCTTCTGCGGCGACGCGGCGTGCGAGGCGCAGATCAAGGAAGAGACCAAAGCCACGATCCGTGTTCTGCCTGACGAGGAGTTTCGATCCGCGGACGCGCCCGCGCGGTGTCTCAAGTGCGGTCAGCGCGCGATTTCCGAGGCGGTATGGGCCAAGGCGTACTGAGCGCCGGGTTCGCGCGGAGTGCCGGCGTCCTCCGATGTGAGGGCGTCCCGCTCGACGTGATCGCGGAGGCGGCTGGTACACCGAGCTACGTGTACAGCACATCGACGGTGCGGAACCGCTACGAGCTGTTGGAAGACACGCTCGAGCCGGTGCCGCACCGCATTCACTATACGCTCAAGGCGAACTCCAACCGCGCGCTCCTCCGGCTCGTGCGCTCGCTCGGCGCCGGAGCGGACGTGGTCTCCGGCGGCGAGCTCTTTCGCGCGAGGCGCGCGGGATTTCACGGCAGCGAGATCATCTTCGGCGGAGTGGGGAAGACGCAACACGAGCTCGAGGAAGCGCTCGCCGCGGGCGTACTCCTCGTGAATGTCGAGTCGGAGATGGAGCTCGAGCTCCTCGACCAGCTCGCGGCGCGGCGCGGCACGCGTGCACCCGTATCGATCCGCGTCAATCCCGAGATCACCGTCGATGCCGCGCATCAGTACATTCGCACCGGCGAGCGAGGTCACAAGTTCGGCATTCCCTTCGACGACGCTCGACGTGTCGCCGAGCTCGCGGCGTCGCTCCCGCACGTGACATTGCTGGGGCTCGACATGCACCTCGGCTCACAGCTCTCTCGCGTCGACCCATATCGGATCGGCACGGAGCGCCTGACGAGCATTGCCGCCGACCTGCGGCACCGCGGCGTCGGCTCGCTGCAGTATCTGGACATCGGCGGTGGACTCGGCGTGCGCTACGACAGTGAGGAGCCGCCCGACCTCGCTCGCTTCGCGCATTCCGTGCTGCCGATGGTGGAGGCGAGTGGCTTGCAGCTCATCATGGAGCCGGGACGATTTGTCGTGGGCAACGCGGGGGTATTGGTGACACGTGTGCTCTACCGCAAGCACAGTGGCGGGAAGGACTATGTAATCACCGATGCAGGAATGACGGAGCTTCTTCGCCCGTCGCACTACGGCGCCTTCCATCGCATCGAGGCTGTGACGGCGAGCGACGATCGCATCCGCGCCGACGTCGTCGGGCCGGTGTGCGAGAGCGGAGATTTCCTCGCGCTCGACCGTGAGATGCAGAACGTTGGTCCGGGGGACTTGGTGGCGGTGTTCGATGTCGGCGCGTACGGCTTCGTGATGTCGTCGAGTTATAATAGCCGTCCTCGCGCCCCCGAAGTTCTCGTTGACGGAGAGCGCTTCGCGATCGTGACCGAGCGCGAGACCTACGAAACGTTGGTGCAGCAGGAAGTGGATGACCCGGAGTGGAGGAGCTGATGCGCATCGGTCTGATGTCCGACTCGCACGACCGCGTCCCCGCTGTGGCCGAGCTGCTGCGCCTCATGATCGCCGACGGTGTTGGGATGGTGCTCCACGCCGGTGACTACTGCGCGCCGTTCGTTCTCAAGCCATTCGAAGAGACTAAACTTTCGCTCGCCGGCGTCTACGGCAACAACGACGGCGACAAGCAGGGCCTGTTGACGCGCGCCCAGAGCGCCTTCGGCACGGAGCTCTTCGACTCACCCCACAGCTTCGAGATCGGTGGGCAGCGCCTTCTCCTCGTGCACGACATCGGCGACGTGCAGCAGCGCTCGATCGAGTCGCACGCGATCGTGGTTCACGGCGGCACGCACAAGCAGGAGATGAAATCGCGCGGCGACACGCTCATCGTGAATCCGGGCGAAGCCTGCGGCTGGCTTTACGGAACTCCATCGGCAGCCATCTTGGATCTCGACACAAGGCAGGTGGAGTTTCTCGTTTTGGACCCGACCGAATGGCGCCGCTGATGGGCTCTCGCATTCTCATCATCGACTACGGTTCACAGTACACGCAACTCATCGCGCGCCGCGTGCGTGAGGCGCGCGTTTATTCCGAGATCCACCCTCCGACTCGCACCGTCGACTGGATCCGTGAGTGGGCGCCGACGGGCATCATCTTCAGCGGCGGTCCGAACTCGGTGTACGGCGAGAATGTCCCGACGGCGCAGCTGGCCACGCTCGAAATCGCGCCCGTGCTCGGCGTCTGCTACGGGATGAATCTCATTGCGTATCTGACCGGCGGCGAGGTCGTACCGGCCGATAGCCGCGAATATGGCCGCGCCGAGGTGCGCGTCTGCGCCGAGAGCGGGCCGCTCTTTCGTGGCTTCGACGACGCCGAACCATTTGTCGCTTGGATGAGCCACGGCGATCAGGTGCGCGCGCTGCCGCGGGGCTTCGTGAGTATCGCCCAGAGCGACAGCTCGCCGATCGCCGCGTTCCGGCACGAGTCGAAGCCGTGGTTCGGCGTCCAGTTCCATCCCGAGGTCGCGCACACGCCCAGAGGCAGCGAGCTGCTCTCGAATTTTCTGTTCGAGGTGTGCGGAGCGTCGCCATCGTGGACACCAAGCGCGTTCATCGACGACGAAGTTGCGAAGATTCGAAACCTCGTCGGGAATAAGCGCGCGATTTGTGGCTTGTCGGGCGGTGTCGACTCCTCGGTCGCGGCGAGGCTCGTCCACCGCGCCATCGGCGATCAACTCACCTGCGTCTTTGTCGACACCGGTCTCTTACGGCTGCATGAGCGCGACCAGGTCGAGGGGACATTTCACGCCAATCTCGGCATCGAGCTCATCACCGTCGACGCGTCGGAGCAATTCCTCGACGCGCTTCGCGGTGTCGAGGACCCGGAGGAAAAGCGCCGGATCATCGGCCACACCTTCATCGACGTCTTCGAAGAGACCACGAGCCACGTGCCGGACGCGGACTTCCTCGTGCAAGGGACGCTGTATCCCGACGTCATCGAGTCGGCGTCACCGCGCGGCGGTCCGTCGGTGACGATCAAGACGCACCACAACGTTGGCGGTCTGAAGCCGGGCATGCGCTTCAAGCTCATCGAGCCGCTCCGTGAGCTGTTCAAGGACGAGGTTCGCAACGTCGGCCGCGAGCTCGGTCTCCCCGAAGCAATGATCGGGCGACACCCATTCCCCGGACCGGGCCTCGGCATCCGCGTCCTCGGCCCTGTGACTCGTGAGGCGCTCGACGTCCTGCGCCAGGCCGACGCGATCTACCTCGAGGAGATCCGCGACGCAGGGTTGTACGATCGCATCTGGCAGGCCTTCGCCGTCCTCCTCCCGATCCGTAGCGTCGGCGTGATGGGGGACTATCGCACGTACGAGAACGTGGTCGCGCTACGAGCGGTGACCAGTACGGACGGGATGACGGCCGATTGGTATGAATTCCCTCATGACGTGCTCGGGCGTATCTCGAACCGCATTATCAATGAGGTGAGGGGGATCAACCGAGTGGTGTATGACGTCAGCTCGAAGCCGCCGGCCACGATCGAGTGGGAATGAGCGCGCCGAAGGCGCGCGCGGCATAGAGAGGAGATCTAGAAGATCGGATCTAGAAGAACGGAGTCAGAACTACGGTGGAAAATGAAAGCGGGCGCGCACCGCGCGCCCGCTTCCGAATTGGCAACCGCCGTTCTAGCTCCGATCTTCTAGATCCGCTGTTCTAGACCCGCCCCTCTAGATCCGCCCTTCGAGATCCGCCCTTCTAGATCCGACCTACACCCCCTTCTCCTCCAACAGCGCGAGGAATTCCTTCGGCTCCTTGATCGTCAAA
>DATEHJ010000155.1:0-5910 GCA_035279645.1 Gemmatimonadaceae bacterium | reverse complement strand
CCACGGCGTCGATGATGGGGATGAATCGCCACCGGGGGCTGATTCCCGTCTTTCTCGCCGACGCCGCATGCAACGTCGTGCTCAGCGTTCTGCTCGTTCCGCGCTTCGGCGTCGTGGGTTCGGCACTCGGCACGGTCATTCCACAGATTGTCGTCACGATGTTCGTCGGCCCGTGGTACGTGCGACGGGAGCTGGGAATTCCGCTCTCGACGTTCTGGCTGAATGCGCACGTGCGGCCGATTCTGGCGATCCTGCCGTTCGCGGCGGTGAGCTACTACGTCGAGCGATCGTGGCAAGCGCCAAACCTGATCGTCTACTTCACGCAGATCGTGTTGACGCTACCCTTCGCGGCGTTAGGTGCCTGGGTCGTGGGGCTCACGCAAGAGGAACGACGCAAGATCGCATCACTCTTTGCGCGGCGCGTGCTTGCTACTCGATGATTCCGAATTGCTGAACTCGTGGACTCGTACTGGGAGGATGTCGAATTGTGCTGACTGATCGAAAGGGATTGCGACCCAAGCAAGGCGATTGGGTCGAGGTCCGGAGCGTCCCGGAGATTCTCGCGACGCTCGACCAGGAGGGAAAGCTCGACGGACTGCCGTTCATGCCCGAGATGCTCCAGTTCGCGGGGCAGCGAGTTCAGGTGACCGCGCGTGCCGACAAGACCTGTGACACGATCAACAACTCGGGTGGTCGGCGCATGTTGAACACTATCCACCTCGAGACTCGCTGCGACGGCATCGCGCATGGCGGCTGTCAGGCGTCGTGCTTGTTGTTCTGGAAGGAGGAATGGCTCAAGAGGCCGGCCGGCGAAAAGGCCGCAACCGAGGACCGGCAGGGCGCGGCTGGCGCCCGATTCGACGTCGCGCAACTGCAAGCGGCGACGCTGCAGAAGGCTGATGCTTCGACGTCGAGCGATGAGCCTCGATACAGCTGTCAAGCAACGGAGCTGCTGAAGGCGACGACGCCGCTTGCCTGGTGGGACGTTAGGCAGTACTGGCGCGACTGGCGCTCGGGGAACGTGCGATTGACGCGCATCGCGCGCGTTCTGGCGAAGGCCGCATTCAACGCCATGCAACGGCGCCGGGGCGGCGCACGTGGCTTTCCCCGCATTCCCGCTCGCAGCGAACGCGTGGTGGCTGACCAGAAGTTGGGACTGCGCGCCGGGGAACTCGTCCGCGTAAAGGACGTCCAGGCCATCGTCAACACGCTCGACGACAACTCGAAGCTGCGCGGTCTCTGGTTCGACGCGGAGATGGTTCCGTACTGCGGCGACACCTATCGCGTGCAGCAGCGGGTGAACCAGATAATCGACGAGCGGACGGGCAAGATGATTCGCTTCAAAAATGAGTGCATCATGCTCGAGGGCGTCATCTGCCAGTCGGAATACAGTCGTGGGCGGCTGTGCTGTCCGCGAGGCATCGCGTCCTACTGGCGTGAGGCCTGGCTCGAGCGCGCCGAAGCCTGCAACGAAACGATGTATAAGGATGCTGAACAGAAACAATCCGAGGTGATGCGTGTCAGCGCGTAGTCACACGCCACCGCGCGTGACGATCGGACTTCCCGTCTACAATGGCGAGAAGTTTCTCGGCGCGGCGATCGATTCCATCCTCGCGCAGACTTTTACCGATTTCGAACTGATCGTAAGCGACAACGCTTCGACCGACGGCACAGCGGAGATCGCGCGCCAGTACGAGGCTCGAGATTCGCGCGTCCTGTACGTGCGGCACCCGCGGAACATCGGCATCGCCGGGAACTTCTGGGGTGTCGTCACTAGAGCGCGAGGTGAGCTCCTTCGCTGGGTTGCCGTCGACGACCTGTGCCGACCCGAGGCCGTCGCGCGATGTGTCGAGGCGCTAGACGCAAATCCCAGCGCGGTTCTGGCATACACGCACACCGAGTTCATCGACGAGAACGACGAGCCGCGATCCGAGTTCAAGGACTACGTGGAAGGAATGCACCTCGTCGCGGACCGCCCCAGCGATCGCTTCTTCCAGTCTCTGGGGAATTCCAACTGGTGCAATCCGCAATACGGCGTGATACGGGCGGAGACGCTCCGGCGCACGCGCGGCCTGGGGGCCTACCGCGGCTCGGACATCGTCCTGCTCGCGGAGCTTTCACTCTTCGGAACGTTCATCGAGGTCCCCGAACGGCTGTTTCTTAGGCGCGTCCATGATGACGCGATGACCGCCAAGAGCGAAGGCGACCAGCAGCATGAGTACACCCCCGGACGACCGCAGGTTGCGTACATGCGCGAGTGGCGGCACCTCTGGGAGCTCTGGCGCGCGGCGATGCATGCCCCTATCAGTTGGACGGAGCGGGCTCGCATCTCGGTGCTTCTCCTGCGACGCGCGCGCTGGAATCGCGACGTGCTGGCGCGGGAGCTCTTGGGGCGGGCCTCGGGCTTCATTCCGAAGCCAACCCACCTGCCGCATCGCGGCACATCTGCCTAACGGCTGCTCGGCGCGGCGGCGAGAGCGGCCGGAGAAGAGCCAGTCCGCGGCGTACCGCCCTCTCCTCTGAGCTCCGCGGAGCGGCCGCCGACGACGTAGGTCGGACCAGCCTCGCACGCAGCGACGAGCTCGGCTCGACGTTCGGCGGTGAGGGCGCCAATGTCGTAGTGTGTGTAGTCGAACGTGCGCGCCCCAGCGAGTCGCTCGCGATGCTTCGTTAGGTACTCGTCGAGCGAGCAGATGACTTTCGCCGGATTGCCCCCACACACGGTGTTCGGTGGCAGCGACTTCGTTACGACGGAGCCGGCGCCAACGACCGTTCGTGGACCGATCTCCACGCCGGGCAGGATCACGGTTCTGGCACCGATGTGCGATGACTCATGTATCACCACGCGTCCGATCCGGGCTGCGTCGAGATACTCATCCATCTGTGCATCATGCGCGAGGAGTAGGCACTCCTCTCCGAAGCCAGAATGATCGCCAATGCTGATCAGGAAGCAGTGGCTGGTGTCGATCCAGGTGGAATCGGGCAGGAACACGTCGTCGCCGATGTGCATGCCCAAACTGCGAAGCCGGCGCCAGCGGCGCTGGCGCCGCGCCTCGTCGAACCGCGCGCGAAATGAGGATGCGAGTCCGAGGAGCGCGTCGATCATGCGACCTCCCCTCGCAACATCGCCTTTGCGCATTCGACACCGCTCACAAACTGCACCAGGTGTGGAAGGTCATCGGGATACGGGAAACGGCGCACGCCGAACCGCGCGTGCGCATCGCAGCGCGCCGAGCGTGCGCTTACGAACCCATCCCATCCAACGACCGCGCCGAGGAAGCCGAGCTGCTGCAGCGTGTTCATCTCGCGGGCTGAGAAATCACTGGGCCTGCCGTTGGGATAACAGAACACGGGCATCGGGGCGGTCGCCTCGGCTTGCAAGCGCTCCCATGATGTCGCAAGCTCCCATCGCGAGCTCTGGTCCGACACGCGACTCAGAACGGGATGGGTGACGGTGTGTGGTCCGAATGTCATTCCAAGCCGTTCACATTCACGCAACTGCGACCAGGACATTGGAGCGTAACGCGGTGGTGGCTCCTTCGGCAGGTCGACCTCCAGCGCCGCGGCCAAGTGAGCAATGCCGGCGTGCTTCGCCTCGTCAGGCACTTCCTTGCAACGCTCCGTGAATTCCCCTTGGGCCACCGCGCGCTCGCCGGTTGACTGCCAACGGTATTCAAGAATCCGGTCGGCGAGCGAAACTTGCACCTCGCGGCGGCGTGTGTTCGAGAACGCGTACGCGATTCGGTCCCACCAGAACCAGAGTTGTCGATCGAGAAAGCCCGTCGTGACAAATGTCGTAACCGGGCAATCGAACTCGGCAAACAGCGGTGCGGCGACGGTGGCGTGATCGAGATAGCCATCATCGATGGTAAACGCGACCGATCGATCGGGAACTCGGCCTTCCTCGAGCGCATGCCGGAGCAATTCCTCGATTGAGAGAAGCCGGTATTTGGCGCGGCGAAGATGAGCGAGTGCGCGTCGAATAGACGTTGCGTCGTAGCCCTCGTCCGGATTTTCCGGCGATCGAAAACGGTGCAGCATGAAGACGACGCCGCGTCCGCGCGCAAAAGGCGAGAAGAGCGCCTCGGCGCCGGGCAGCATCAGCATCTGCAACGCGAGCGTTTTGAGTCGACTCATTCGTGAACGGGGTATAACGCGTTGATGAAGGAAGCCCGCGGCTTTGTCTCGCGTCGCACTGGCAGCGGCACGCGACGAACCAACTCGTGTTCCTCGAGGTCGCGAGCCGCGCGGAGTATCGTGCGGAACTCGATGCCGGCGCGCTCGGCAATGTCGAGCAGCGAATGTTCGCCATCAGATTGATTGAGCACCCAGAGCAACGCCATCTCGTAATCGGGAAGTCCCGAGCCTCCCGTCGGACGATAGAGACCCCGCTTTCCGAGCTGGGGCTCGCAGTATGGTTCGAGATTCAAGTAGCGTGCTTCGTGCTCGAGAATCTCGAGAATGCGCTCGCACGCCTCCAGCGATGCGACGAGGCTCTCCGCGCTGACGAGCGAGAGATCGTCGGCCGAGGTGTGGTACTCCGGGTACTCGCCGTTCGGCGTGCGCGTTAGACACCCCACGGCGAGATTGAATCCCGGGGAACAGTACTGCCGTTCGTCGTACCCGTACGGGACGAAGTCGCGCACGCGTTCGGATCCGGCACTCCGCCGTAACACGTGCTCGGCGGCGCGGTCAATGAGGGTGGCGCCTCCACGGCTTCGCTTGTACGTCAGCGCACCCGAGTCTCCGAGGCAACTCAACACGAGACCGTGCTTGATGCGACTGGCGGTGCTACGGTTTTTCGAGAGCCAGGTGATCGATCCGATCGTGCCGGGAATGAAGAGAAAGCGATAGGTGTAGTAGTGCGTCTCTCCAGCGCGCCCGCTCAGGCGACGCGTGAGTTCCGTCGCCACCGCCATCCCCGAGAGATTGTCGTTCGCGAGCGATGGATGGCAGCAATGACAGGAAATGAGAATCTCGTCATCGCTCCGTCCCGGCACGACACATTCGCCATAGGTGAGATGCCCTGGCTCCAGTGACGAGTCGATGCAGATGTCGTACTCGTCATCGGGCAGGGCATCCAGCACTCGCTGCGTGAGGCAGAACCCCCAGCTCTCGCGGTAATACGACGTACGGTAGGGAATCCAATCGGGTTGATCGGGGAGCGCGTGCAGGTAAGGACGCAGCTCGGCGAGACTCATGCGCGTGCGCACCGGCACGCTGTAGTTCACGACGTGCAAACTCGAATTGCGAAAGTCGACAACGCGTTCGCCGCGCGAATTCGCGATCCATGCGTCGCGGATGTTCCACTCGCGCGGAACAGTCCAATCGAACGCCGCCGTGCCGGACGGCACTTCGACCAGGTCCATGGGCACCGACTCCTGGAGTCGGCGAAGCGTTGTTCGCAACCCATCACCCGTAATGCTGCGGCAGATGGGAAACAGCTCGGTCACGAGCGCATACATCCGCTCGCCGACGCTCGCACGATCCTCAGACGCCGGGGACATAGTCCACGTAGGTTGCGTCGCGGTCGATGATGATCGGCTCCGCTATGGGCCATTCGATAGCGAAGCGCGGATCGTTCCACCGAATGCCGCGTGAACACTCGGGCGCGAAGAACTCTGACATCTGATAGAACACTTCGGTGTCGTCGGCGAGAGTCTGAAAGCCATGCGCGAAGCCGGGCGGAATGTACAGCGCGCGCCGGTTGGATGCGGACAGTTCCACCGCGAAATGACGGAGATGCGTAGGCGAGCCGGGTCGCACGTCGATCACGACGTCGTGAATCGCGCCCATCGTGCACCGGACGAGCTTCGCCTCCTCGAACGGCGCGACCTGAAAATGCATCCCCCTCAGGGTTCCGCGGCGCGTGTTGAACGACACGCTGCATTGCACGAGCCGCGTTTCGAG
>DATEHJ010000154.1:0-6402 GCA_035279645.1 Gemmatimonadaceae bacterium | reverse complement strand
TCGCCATTCTCATCGAGCACTTCGCCGGTGCGTTCCCGGTGTGGCTCGCGCCGGAACAGGTGCGCGTCCTGCCTATAAGTGATGATCAGCGCGGCGCAGCCGCGCTGATCGCCGACGACATGCGCGCGGCTGGACTTCGGGCGTCGCTCGACGATCGTTCGGAAACGCTCAACTATCGCATTCGCGATGGCGAGGTGATGAAGGTGCCCTACATGGCCGTCGTCGGGAAACGCGAAGCGGAGGCGGGAACGTTGGCGGTGCGGGCGCGCGGGGCGGGGAAGAAGCAAGATATCGTCCCCGTGTCAGAGTTCATCGCACGTGTGAAGGGAGAAGCCGACAGCAGGGCGCTGCCCTAAAGCGTGATGAACGATGTAGATCTTTTCCGCACTTCCACCAGGCGGTAATTTGCCTTCATGTCTGACACCAAGAATTCCGCGGTAATTCTCGCCGCGGCACGTACGCCCATCGGCAAGTTCCTGGGTGGGCTTGCCAGCTTGTCCGCGCCCGAGCTCGGCGCCGCCGCCATTCGCGCCGCCGTCGAGCGCGCGAAGGTTCCGGCGAACGAGATCGACGAAGTCATCATGGGCAACGTCATCCAGGGCGGCGTCGGACAGGCGCCGGCTCGTCAGGCGGCGCTCAAGGCTGGGCTCCCGTCCAGCGTCTCCGCGCTCACCGTCAACAAGGTCTGCGGATCCGGACTCAAGGCCGTCATGCTCGCCGCGCAGTCGATCCGTGCGGGCGATGCCGAAGTCATCGTCGCCGGCGGACAGGAATCGATGTCCAACGCGCCTTACTACGTCTACGGGATGCGCAACGGCGTGAAGCTCGGCGACCAACAGATGGTCGACGGCATGATCAAGGATGGCCTCTGGTGCGCCTTCTGCGACGTGCACATGGGCGGCCATGCCGAATACACCGCTCGTAAGGCGCAGATCACCCGCGACATGCAGGACGACTTTGCGGTCGAGTCCCATCGCCGCGCCGTGGCGGCGATGGAGAGCGGCAAGTTCAAGGCGGAAATCGCGCCAGTTTCCGTTGCAGGACGCAAGGGTCCCACGGTCGTCGACACCGACGAAAGCCCGCGCAAGGACACGACCCGCGAATCACTCGCCAAGCTCCGTCCGGCCTTCCCTCGCCAGGGAACCGCGCCCGATCAACTCACCGTGACCGCCGGAAACGCCTCGAGCTTGAACGACGGCGGCGCGGCGACAGTCGTCGCTAGCGAGGCGTACGCGCGCGCGCACGGCGTGCCGATGCTCGCGCGCATTACCGGCTATGCGACTGGCGCGACGAACCCCGAAGATCTCTTCTTCGCACCGATCCTCGCCGTGCGGAACTTGATGGCCAAGAACGGGACTCATATCGGCGACTATGACCTCATCGAAGCGAACGAGGCGTTCGCGTCGCAGGCGATAGCCGACGGACAGGAGTTGGGCTGGGATTGGAATCGCGTCAACGTGAATGGCGGCGCGATCGCCCTCGGCCACCCCATCGGCGCCAGCGGCGCGCGCGTGTTGACGACGTTGCTCTACGCAATGCAAGATCGCGGAGCGCGCACGGGTCTGGCGACACTCTGCCTCGGCGGCGGCGATGCCGTGGCACTGAGCGTCGAGCGCGTTGGTTGAGTGTTCTCTAAACATCTGTGCTCTGGAAAACTGATGCGCCCTATCCCCTAGGCCCCTAGCCCCTTTCTCTTCGATGTCCACTCTCTTAACGCCTGCGCGCCCATCGCGAATCCGCGTCACCTTCGTCGGCGTCGCCGGTTTCGCCATTGCGCTTGCCGCCGCCTCGCAGGTTGCGATTCCACTTCCGTTCACCCCCGTTCCCATCACGCTCCAACCGCTCGTCGTCGTGCTCGCCGGCCTGATGCTCGGCCCGAGCGCCGGCGCCGCGAGCATGGTGTTGTACCTGGTCGCCGGCGCGGTCGGCTTGCCCGTCTTCACGCCGCTCGGCGCGCCAGGCATCGCGCGCTTCTTCGGCCCCACTGGCGGCTATCTCATCGCCTATCCTGCCGCGGCGTTCATCGTTGGCGCGCTCGCGCGACGGGAGCCGAGCTTGATCGGACGCTGGTTGGCAGCCACGGCAGGCATCGTCGTCATTCTTGTCGGCGGCGTCGCACAGCTCGCGATCGTGAGCCACAGCGTCAGTCGCGCGATGGCGATCGGTCTCTCCCCATTCGCGCTATTGGACGTCGTGAAGGCGTTTGTCGCCGCCCTGGTTGCTGGCCGCCGTCCCGCGAGCGTTCGCAGCTCAGATTGAACGCGCGGGCGTGGCTGTTTGCCGCCGACGGCCACCTCCGTGCCCCGTGGCGCATCCTCATCTTTCTCGCCGCGACGTATTGCTGCGGCTTGGTGGCGTCGCTCTTTCTCGGGCCCGCGATAGCGTTTGCGTACTCTCGCGCCGGTCTGCGCGTTTCGGCTGACGGTTGGGTAATCGTCGTGGCGCTACTTGGTGGCCACGTCACCGCATTGCGCCTTGTCGATCATCGCCCATGGTCGGACGTCTGGCTCGACCGTGCCGCCGCTCGCCCCGCGCTCCTCGTGCGGGGCTTTCTGTTTGGGGCGCTCGCCATCGCCCTCCCGACTCTTCTCTTGATCGGGATTGGTTGGTTGGCGCTACGCCCGAGTGCTCACGCCTCGCTACTCATCGCCGCGCTCCGCGTGTCCATTTTCCTCCTGCCGGCTGCGTTATATGAAGAGCTCGCGACACGTGGCTACATCTTCGCCGTTTTGCGCGATGCGATTGGCTGGCGAACCGCCCTGATCGCGATGAGCGTGGTGTTCGGGCTTCTGCACATCCAGAACGCCGGCGCGAATGTCCAGTCGGTTACGCTCGTCGTGCTCGCCGGGATATTTCTTGGCGGCCTGATCATCGCCACGAAAAGCCTTTACGCGGCGTGGATGGCCCACTTCGCCTGGAATTGGACGATGGCCGTCGTCTTTCACACGGCGGTTAGTGGGTTCCCGCTCGAATCGCCGGACTATCGTTATGTCGACGCTGGTCCTGACTGGGCGACCGGAGGAGTTTGGGGCCCAGAAGGGGGCGCGGCGGGTGGGCTCGGGATGTTGGGTGGACTCGTCTACCTTTATGCGCGACGCAATTCACGCCGACGAGAACTTCCGGACGAATGACGACAACTGAAAAGATCGCTGTGCTCGGCGCGGGCCAAATGGGGAATGGCATCACCCACGTTTTCGCACAGAGTGGTTTCGCCGTCACGATGATCGACATATCGAGCGAGGCGCTCGCGAAGGGACGAGCGACGATCGCGGCGAATCTCGATCGACAGATCAAGAAGGGTGCACTCCCAGCCGCCGAAAAAGACCTGATCCTTGGCCGCATTTCTACAGCGCCGTCGACGGATGCGGTCTCCGATGCATCGCTTGTCATCGAAGCCGTAACGGAGAACCCAGAGCTCAAATTCAAGATTTTCGGCGACCTCGATCGACAGGCGCGCCCCGACGCCATTCTCGCGTCGAATACGAGCTCCATCTCGATTACTGAGATCGCGGCGAAGACGCGCCGGCCCGAGCTCGTGATCGGCATGCACTTCATGAATCCGGTGCCGGTGATGCAGCTCGTCGAGGTGATTCGCGGGCTCGCCACGTCTTCGGAGACGACGACACGAGTGCTCGAATTGAGCAAAGCGGTGGGGAAAACGCCGGTCGAAGTGCAGGACTACCCGGGCTTCGTGGCGAATCGCGTGCTCATGCCGATGATCAACGAAGCCGTGTACTGTCTCATGGAAGGCGTCGGCAGCGCCGAGTCGATCGACACCGTAATGAAGTTGGGAATGAATCACCCGATGGGTCCACTCGCCCTCGCGGACCTCATCGGCCTCGACACCTGTGTCGCCATTCTCGAAGTACTTCACGAGGGGCTCGGCGATCCGAAGTACCGCCCCTGTCCATTGCTCAAGAAGTACGTTTCCGCTGGATGGCTTGGGCGAAAATCGAAGCGCGGATTCTACGAGTACTGATACGCCATGGCTTGGGCATTAACTCCCCTCAGCGAGGAACAGCGCGAGATCCAGCGCGTCGCCCGCGATTTCGCCGAGCGCGAGATCGCGCCAAACGTCGATCGCTGGGATCATGAGCAGCAGTTCGACGAGGACGTCATCGGCAAGCTCGGGGAGCTCGGTTTTCTCGGGATGCTGCTTCCGGAGCAGTACGACGGTCTCGGTCTCGACACCCTGACGTACCTCGTCGCACTCGAGGAGATCGCGACGGTGGACGCGTCGATAGCAGTAATGATGAGCGTCCACAACTCGCTGCCGACGCAGATGATCCTGCGCTGGGGCAATGAAGAGCAAAAGAATCGTTTCCTGAAACCGATGGCGCGGGGCGAGCGGCTCGGCGCCTTCGCCCTGTCCGAGCCCGATGCGGGGTCGGACGCCGCCGCACTGCGAACGCAGGCCGTTCGCGATGGTCAGTGCTGGGTGTTGAATGGCACCAAGGCGTGGGTCACGAGTGGACCGCAGGCCGGCGTCTTCCTCGTAATGGCGCGGACGGACACGTCCCACGACCGTCGCGGTGCACGCGGGATCAGCGCGTTCGTCGTCACCCCCGATCTTCCCGGGTTCAAGCTCGGCAAGAAGGAAGACAAGATGGGGCTGCGCTCGTCGCCCACGGTGCAAGTGGTGTTCGACAATCTCCGGGTGCCCGCGGCCAACCTCCTTGGCGAGGAGGGAAGCGGTTTCATTTATGCGATGCAATCGCTGGACAATGGCCGCCTTGGGATCGCGGCGCAGGCGATTGGCATCGCCGAGGCGGCACTGCGTTATTCCTCGCGCTACGCGTCGGAGCGACGCCAGTTCGGCAAGCCGATCAAGGAGTTTCAGGCGATTCAGTTCAAGCTCGCCGATATCGCGATGCGGGTCAGCGCGGGGCGCGCGCTTCTCCATGCGGCGGCGACGGCGAAGGATCGCGGTGAGCACGTGACGCAGTTCAGCGCCATGGCGAAGTTATTCGCGAGTGAGACCGCGATGGCGGCGACGTCGGAGGCGATTCAGATCTTCGGCGGCTACGGGTATGTGAAGGATTACCCCGTCGAACGCCTCTTCCGCGACGCCAAGGTTACGGAGATCTACGAAGGCACGTCCGAAATTCAGAGAATTGTGATTGCTAGAGAGCTGTACTCTCGCTTCTAGGCTCTAGCCCCCAGCCCCTAGCCCCTCGTTTCTCAGATGGAAACATCAACTCTTGAAGGCCCAGTTCACCCTGCGTCGATGCAGGGGATGCAACTTTTCGAAACCATCGCCAGCATGGGGCACGAGCAGCTCGTGCTCTGTCAGGACGCGGCGTCCGGGTATCGCGGGATCATTGCGATCCACAGCACGGTCCTCGGGCCGGCGTTGGGGGGCACGCGCTTCTGGAGCTACGTCAGCGATGACGAAGCCATCGTCGACGCGCTGCGTCTCGCGCGGGGGATGACGTACAAAAACGCGGTCGCTGGTCTGAATCTCGGCGGCGGCAAGTCCGTGATTATCGGCGACAACAAGACGACGAGTCGCGAGCTGCTCTTCCGCGCGCACGGTCGCTTTGTCGAGAGCCTTGGCGGCCGCTACATCACCGCCGAGGATGTCGGTACCAGCACCGCCGACATGGATTTCGTGCACATGGAGACGGACTACGTCACCGGTCTCGCCGGGCGGTCGGGAGATCCGTCGCCGGTGACGGCGCACGGCGTCTTCCGCGCGATTCAGGCGAGCGCCAAGGAGCGCTGGGACACCGACGACGTTTCCGGACGCACCGTCGCGCTTCAGGGATGCGGACACGTCGGTTATTACCTTGCTAAAGAGCTGCACGAGGCGGGCGCGAAGCTCGTCGTCACCGACATCGACTCCGAGCGCGTGAAACGCGTCGTGAACGAGTTCGGCGCGCGGGCGGTTGCGTCGGACGACATCTACGCGGTGCAGGCGGACGTCTTCGCGCCGTGCGCGTTAGGCGCGATCATCAACGACAGGACGATTTCACAGCTCAAGGTCGAGATCGTCGCCGGCGCCGCGAACAATCAATTGCTCGAGGAGCGTCACGGCGAGGAGCTCGAGGAGCGGGAGATTCTCTACGCGCCGGATTACGTTGCCAATGCCGGCGGTGTGATCAACGTCTACAGCGAGCTCGCGGGCTGGACGTCGGCGCGCTCCTTCCGCAAGGCCGACGAGATCTACGACACCGTGCTGCGTGTGTTCGCGATCGCGACCGAGGAGCGCATCCCGACATACCTCGCCGCCGATCGTCTCGCCGAGCAGCGCATCCACGCGGTGAACGCGATGGTGCGCACCTGGCCGCAGTGGCCGAACAAATAGGGGCTAGTGCTAGGGGTTAGGGGCTGACCCTAACCCCTAGTCCCTAACCCCTAGCCCCTTCGACAATCCATGTCTTCGACCAAGACCCTGCTCAT
>DATEHJ010000153.1:0-4803 GCA_035279645.1 Gemmatimonadaceae bacterium | reverse complement strand
ACTGTGCGCGGCCGTCGAGCGCGACGACTGTAGCAACGTGGACTTATGGATGTGTTAGGCTGCGACGATAGGCGTCGCCAAGGGCTGGGTACTTACCTGCGCGGTGCAACACTCAACACGACGAAGCGGTTCCGCCATTGGCGGCCAATGTGGACGCATCCGAGACGTGCACGCTGTGGCCCGTGGTGACCTAGTAGACCCAAGGAACTCGCCCGTTCCGCCCTGCCCACAGTCGCTTCGGCTTCCGTCGGTGGACGCGCACCTCCCCGGCCCACGATGCCATGTCTGCCACATCTCACCAGTGCGCCGAGCGGCCTGCGTCCACGCAGCGAACACAAAGACGGGAGGGGTGTATCTTTCGGCCCGAGGCACTGGAACCAGCAACGCGCCGGAAACGACCGCCGGACTGTGATGTGCGCTTTGGGCATTGCTCGTGCACTTCGTTTGACAACCGGGACTTACCCGCGTTACTCTGAGCGGCAGCCTCGGCAGGGAAGCCTCCACCTAATAGCACGGGCCGCGCACTCGTAACTCTAGTTCTACTACGCGAACGCATTTGGTGCGATCAGCTTCGGAATCACAATCCGCCGAACACATCACTGTCGCGAACTTTCAACTCGCGACGGCCCTGCTGACTCTCTTTACGCCCGATGAGGAGATCTCTGCGGCGAAGATTGTCACGGGGCTGCTTCCAAAATGGGAAAAGTTTTTTGACGGAGAGCCAGTGGTACTCCCTCAAGCGGCGGGTTGGCCTCGCGAAGTACCGAGGTTAGTCCTTCGCAACAAGGAAGGGACTTGGCGCTGCGAGGTGTCTTCAGCTCGAATGAACATCGTTTGGGATTCGAGCAATACCGAGCAGACCCAGACAGCTGCTGACGTTGTTAAGACCGCGACTCCGTATTTCAACGAGTATTGCGATTTCGTACGGTGCCGGACAGGTCGTTTAGCAGCTGTAATAAACAGGTACTGTGTTGTTCCATCTCCGGGGCTTTTCCTCGCGAGGCATTTCTGCCAGCCACGGTGGCTTAAGGCTCCTCTCAATCGTCCTGAGAGTTTCGAGCTTCACGCGCACAAACGCTACGCGTTTCCTACCGGTGACGATGTTAATTCGTGGGTACGCAACAAGACTGCCCTCCTCACCGTCGACTCGAAACCTATCGTGCTAGTTGAGCAGGATCTCAACACGCTTGCCGAAAATGTGGCCACCAAGGCTTTCAGTTCGGCTGAGGTTGAACGTTTCTTTTTGACAGCTGTTTCAGAGTTTGATAACATTCTCGCACTCTACTATCCCCCATCCGATGCCTAGAAGCTCAAAGGCTTTGCTGATAGCAGACTCCGATCGCAATTCCGGCACGGTGGGTGGCTCTGCCGTCAGGACTGGCATGTACGGAGGGCGTCTTGCCGGCTCTAGCGTCTCCTTCGGCGACGTAAGCGTAGGACCGTGGGTGAGTGCAGGCTGGTACATCGTGCCGACATTCCGTCACTTCGCGTGCGACGACGTTCTTGTAGGAGTCAACGAAACAGCTTGGCCGCCCGCTGCAATCTCGCTATCTCCCCGACAGGGAGTGATTGAGCGTGATGAATCGGCAGCAGACGCACGCTCACAGGCTGCTTGGATGGATTGCTTGCTGTTGGCCGGCGCGAGTTCCGGGCTACGCGCTGTAACCGCGCTGATCAAGCGACGCGCCGGACTCACGCCATCTACAGAGCTGCGCGCTATGCTGAAAACCGCATTGCAGCGTCTCGACGAGCGTAAGGACGAGCACTTGGACGAGTGGGCGCAGCGTCTGGTGCGCGAACCGTCGCGCGCAAAGGACTAAGCGTGAATGCACCCATCCGACTGCCCGGCATGGGAGTACGAGAGCTTCACAAATCACGAACAGATTGTAGGGGCGCAGAGCGAAGCCGTCGTTAAGAAGCTTCGCAAGGGCGAGCTGGACACAGTTACCCTTGCAGCCGATTCACGGCACATCCACGAGTTCATCTTTCGGTCGCTTACGCCGAAAGGCCACGAGTACTTCGCCGGCCATTATCGTGGGGAGCCCTTTCGCTGTCTCAGGTACTATCTAGTTCACATTAAGGGGGACCCGAGCGTCGGGTACCCACCCGATTCGATCCCGCTGCTCATGCGGGATGTTTCGAGAGACATCCGAGCAAGTATCGCCGCTCTCGACGCCGCTCACACAGTGCCAAACAAGCAGTTGGCGCCTGAGGACAAGCTCTACTATACCGTCGTTGTAGCCTGCCAGGTCTTCGAGCTCGTTCTCCGCATCCATCCGTACGCGAATGGGAATGGACATAGCGCGCGATTTATCGTGTGGGCAATTCTCGGCCGATACGGGTACTGGCCGCGTGATTGGCCAATCGAACCGCGACCTGCGAACCCGCCTTACGTTGACTTGATAGTCAACTATCGCAATGGCAATCGGCTGCCGCTTGAGCGCTACATCGTTCAGAACATTATTGGCCGCTAGGGCGCGCTGAGCGAACCCGGGATCGCACTTCCCCTCTGGTCCCCGCCGTTTGTCGATGCCGAGATCGAATAATTCAGTCGCGCGACGCGACGTTATCCAGAGAAGTAGTGGGCGGAACTTTGGGCCGGTGCTGCTCTTTGCCCGATGAACGTCTCGTGATCGGAACAACAATGGATCGCGGGGCGACGATCGCCTGTTCCTGCTGGGCGAGCCATTGGCGTAGCTCACCAGCGACGAAGACTAGGCCGCCGTCGAGGTGCCGATGCGGAATCGGTGCAAAGGCGCTCTTCTGTGATGTGCGTTTGTATATCCATGACTTCGGTCGGCCGATCGCCTCACTCAACTCACTGATGCCGAGTCGTGTGTCCGGTGGCGCAGTCCATAAGCGCTCGCGCCACGTCGTCGCGGCCGACTCGCGCGGCGCATTAGCCGGCGCCTGCGGCGACGCAGCGCGCATCAACGCGAGCACAGTCCGCACCGGGATTAGCGTGTCCGGTGGCGCTTGTTCGAGCCAACGCAGCACGTCGCCAAAATCATTCACGGGATGACACCACGCGCCTCAGTCAGAAGTCGCTGCCGCCAATGCGCCGAAGTTTCTCCGCGAGTTCTTCGTCGGTCACCCGCCGCGCCAACCGCCGCGCTTCGCGCTGCGCGCGCATCGCCTCGCGTGCGCGACGTTGCGGCGACTTCTGGGGCGCTTCATAGAGGTGATCGGGGTTCGCAACGAAGCGCGCCCCCGTCATCCGCAACGCGCGTTGAGCGGCAGGCTCGTCGGGCGTGAGCGTCTCCGCGCCTAACGACACATCGTCCGCCAGATCATTGGCCAGCCCCGCGTCGTCGGGGGCGCTCGGTGGTGCGGCCTGCGCCCGCTCGGCCTCCTGCTTCCGGGCGAGCGCGAGGGCTCGCGCGATGCGCTCTTTCGCAGCCAGCCCCGTGCCACTGGCCCGTGCGCGCTCATCGAGCATGGTGCGCAGTTCAGACTCGAACGCGTTCGGGTCAGCGCTTCCGTTGGCGATATACTCGGCAACATACTCCCGCAGGGCAGTGGCAAACGCGCGAATTGAGTCGTCGTTAGGCATTGCGTCCTCCGTTGAAGTGATGAGGGTGTTCCGCGGAACGGTCGGGACCGACCTCGCTCTCGCGTTCGAGTTGGTCCGCGATGCGCAGGCGCTGCTCGATTAGGAGCAGTTTTGCCTCGATTTTCGCGCGCGCGGCCGCCATATCGGGGCGCCGGTACACCGTCAGGTCGACCCGAGTTTCGTTAGGCGGGCGTCCGAGAAAGTACGACAGCAGCAAGCGCAGCACGTGGGGGAAATGCGGGCTCCGGGGATTGCCCAACACGTCCTCGACAGCGGCAAGCGTCGCCGGTGACGTGAGCGTTTGCTCAATATGCCGCCGGAACGCGTCCGTGGCGGGGCGGCCGCTGCGCTTGCTGGTGCCGCCAGAGCGCAAAAACCCTCGGCCGTGAGCCGGAACCCGGAGCGGGGTTTTCGGCGGAGATTCGACGGGGGGCCCGTCAATCGGGTTCTCCATCGTCACACCCTGTGGAAGTGATGGCGCGAAGCGCAGGGAGTTGTCGAAAGAGGCGCCCAAATACTCATAGCGTCGCCCCTTTATTCGCGTACTTCGCTTTCTTCGCAGCTACCGTCTCTGCCGGGCGAGGGGCGGGTCCATCAGAGGGAGAACCCTTCTCAGAAAAGAAAGAATTATGAGAAGAAAGCGAAGGAATGCCCTCGTTGGGCTCTTCTTTCGCTTTCTTCTCATAATTCGCAGGATACCAGCGCTCAGCCGGTCGACCCTTTCCTCGCGTTTTTTCCCAGAACGCGAGCCCGTCACCCGAGAGACGCTGCAGCGCCGACGTGATTTCCTTCGTCGACCAGTGCCCCGCGCTCAGTTTGTGAATTGCGGTACGCGCGAGCCCTTCGGGATTGCCTCGGAGCGCGAGCAGTATTGCGTCGGCGATGGGATCACCGAGCGAGTTGCCGAGGATAAACCGCGTCGAAGCCTCAACGTAGCGCCAGAGAGCCAACGCGCCCTGCAAGTGACGCAGCGTAACAATTGGCGATGAATCGAGCAGCGCGTACATGCACGAGAGACGGACCACGTGGGGTGCGGCGCGCGACGTGGCCGCGCCGAGGAGCCCAGCCGGTGGCGACGTTAAGCGCTCGTACTCTTGGTGCCAAAGATCGCGCGCGTCGTCATCGCGCTGCAATCGACCGACGGTGCGCGCGAAACAAATTGCTCGCGTGAGATCGCCCGCCAAGCGTTGGAGGATGGCCGCATCGGGAATGCTGCCGTCAGGAAGTGACTTCGACCGTTTCACGGCGAT
>DATEHJ010000152.1:0-9883 GCA_035279645.1 Gemmatimonadaceae bacterium | reverse complement strand
GCCGTGCCGGCACGCTGAAAGGTGTAGTGGTACTGTGCCGCGGTGCGCGCCGCACTCGCTGAACCAATGCGCGGTCCACGCAGCCACGGGAAATCGAGCGGAAATTCCAGCGTCGAGTGATACTGCGGCTGATCCTTCGTGTAGCTCGCCGCGAGTGTGGGATTGGGCAGCGCGCGCGCCGTGATCAGCGCCGCCAGAGCGACCGCCGTATCCGCCTGCGCCACCGCGAGCCGCGGTCCGACTGTGACGGCGGCATCGATGGCTTCCGCGCGTGACACAGGCCGCTGGGCCAACGCTCTCCCCGCACACACCACCGCCGCAATGACTGCGCCGATACCAGGTCGATTGAATCGAACACCCATACCCTTGTTGGAGTGCTTCGAGAACGCTATTCGCCTAACCTGACAGGACGATGACAGAGGCGTGACCCGGGCGGCGATGTGGTACACTCGACATACTTGCTGTGGAGGTGACAGACTTGATTCGCTTTCGATCCACTTGCTGCGTCTTGTTGCTGTCCATCCTACCGGCGGCATTGCGTGCGCAATCTTCGCCGGGACAGCCTTCGGGCAACGTGCGTGCCTCCGACGTCGAGCGCGGTGCGTGGGCGGCATCGAGCGCCCTTCTTGCCGCCTCCTTGGCATTCGATGAACGGCTGCGGGAGATCGCGTTGGCCAACCGTTCACCGGGGCTGGACCGAATCGCCGGCGGCGCCGATATCCTTGGGACGGCGGGACACATCGTGCCGGCGCTGGTGGCCACGTACCTGGGCTCGCGTCTTTTGCGTCATCGGTCGTTCGCCGACGCGACGCTCCGCGTAGGCCTCAGCTACGCCGCGGCCGACGCCGTCGAATCGTTGCTCAAGCCCGCCATCGGCCGCGCGCGACCGTTCATGGGACGCGAGCCGTTGACCTTCCGTCCATTCGACACGAGCGGTGACTACGAGTCATTCCCGTCCGCGCACGTCGTGCACATCACGAGTCTCGCGACCGCGATCGCGATCGAAGCGCATCGTCCGTGGGTTACGGCGCTGGCGGGTGCCGCGGTCACCTACGTTGGTGCGCAGCGAGTCTATCGCGATCAGCACTGGTCGAGCGACGTGGTTCTGAGTGGAATGATCGCCGTCGAAATGGCGCGCGCCGTGGAATCACGGTTGCGGTGAGAGGTCCTTCCCCGATCCACGAACACCAAGCGTGAGCACGTTGACGGCAAATCGCACCGACACACGCGTCCCAGTTCCTGGCTCCGAGACGACGGCAATCTCCGCATCGTGCGCGTCGGCGATCCACTTCGCGATCGAGAGTCCCAACCCTGCCCCGTCCACCGATCCATTCCCGCGGCTGCGCGCCGGATCGCCGCGGTAGAATCGCTCGAACACGTGTGGCAGCTGTTCGGCGGAAATGCCGACGCCTGTATCCTCGACGACGAGTGTCGGTCGCTCGTTGTGCTCGCCGACGCGAACGCGGACACTCCCGCCGCGCGCGGTGAACTTCACCGCGTTGTCGAGCAGGATCATCACCAGCTGCCGGAGCAGCGTCGGGTCGCCCTGGACCGGCGCTTCGCCGAACTCGTCCAGCTCGATCGCGACCCCCTTGGCCTGGGCAACGGCTTGCGCCGCTCTCGCCGCATCGAGCGTCAAATCGTCGAGGTAGACGCGCTCGCGCGCGATCGGGCGTTCGCCGGCGTCGGCACGCGCGAGAATGAGTAGATCCTCAACGATGGTGCCGAGGCGCTGTGCCTCGTTCTCGATCGCCCGCAGCGCATCCTCGTACTCGCCGGCGGGGCGCGCCTGCTGAAGGGCGATCTCGGCCCGGCTCCGCAGCACCGTAAGGGGCGTGCGCAGTTCGTGCGCGGCGTCGGCCATGAACCGGCGCATGTGAACGATCGACAGCTCGACCGGCGCCGTCGATTTGCGAACGAGAAACCAGCCGCCGGCGACCACCAGCAGGAGCGCCGCGGCCGCGGCGGCGCCGAAGGTCGCGATCAACGTGGCGTATCGATCCTCGAGCTCCACCTTGTCGGCGACCGCGACCGCAACCATCGGCACTCCGCTCGCGAGCGTAAAACGCTCCGCGCGCAGCCGCAGCGTGTTTCCACGGCGTGGATCCTGGTCGCGCTGTACGCTGCCGGAATGGGAGGCATCTTGCGCCGCGCGCGCGATCCACTCGTCGGTCCGGGGCGGCGTCACCGCATTGCCCGCGCCGTCGAAGAGGTAGAGCGACCGATCGGGGATGTGCAGCTCTTCCACCGCATCGACGACCTGGCCGTGGGCCGTTCTCGATTCCATCTCGCGAATGCGCGCGGCGCGCTCGAGCTCCACCGTCGCGTCGTGGAGCGAATCATCGAGCTGTCGCGCATATTGCCGTCCCATCACCACGAACAGACCGCCGCCGAGGAAGACGAGGATCGCGCCGAACGTCGCCAGATACCAGGCGGTGAGACCGAGGCGCAGGCGAGCCAGCGGCTGAAGGGTCATCGGCCGCTCAATCGCCGAAGCGGTAACCAGCGCCGCGCAGGGTGTGAATCAGCTTCAGCTCGAAGTCGTCGTCGATCTTGCGGCGCAGACGCCTAACGAGCACCTCGAGCACGTTGGTGAACGGATCGTGGTTGTCGTCCCAGACATGCGAGGTGATCGCCGCGCGGTCTACGACCTCACCGCGGTGCAGCACGAAGAACTCGAGGAGGGCGAATTCCTTCGCCGTGAGCTCGATCGCACGGCCGCCACGACCCACGTGGCGCGACCCCAGATCGACCTCGAGGTCGGCGACGCGTACCACGCGAGGCACCAGCACCGGTTGCCGACGCGCCAGCGCGCGGACGCGGGCCAGTAGCTCACGGAAGGCGAACGGCTTGGTGACATAGTCGTCGGCGCCGACCTCGAGCCCCGCCACGCGGTCGTCGATGGCATCGCGCGCCGTGAGCATGAGAATCGGCGTCGCGATACCGCTCCCGCGCAGATCGCGACAGAGATCGAGCCCGGAGCCACCGGGCAGCATCACGTCGAGGACGATGACGTCGAAGCTCGTGCGGGACGCCTCGGCGCGGCCGGCCGGCACCGTCGCGGCGCGCGCGACGTGAATCCCCTGCTCGCGGAGTCCTGATTCGAGTACCGTCGCGAGCTCCGGGTCATCCTCGACGAGAAGAAGACGCATGTCGCTAATCTACCCCCACAACCGCTCCGCCCGCTCGGAAAAAAGCCCATGGTACGGCTCGCATGCGGCTTGCACGCGCACCGTACCATGGGTGCTTTCCGATCCACGGCGTGGGGCGTTGTCCTCGTACTCGCCCTCATGGTCATCGTGGCATTTGCTTACAACAGTTGTTACACCAGGCCCTGATGTCTTTCGCCCTCGTTAGGGTCCGGACGAGATCGCCTTGTAGAGATTCGCCGGATTGAAATTCACCGGGTCCAGCTCGTAGTACCGGTTGTCGGCGAACCGGCCGGTCGTGGGGAAGTACGGAGGCGGGTTGTCGGCCGCGCAGCGATCGTAGCTGTATCGCTTGACGTAGCCTTCACCCGATCCGAGTCCGACCGCGCCGCGCATCGATTGGATGACCCCGCCCGTGAGGAAGAGACAGCCGCGGCCGTCGCTCGTGCCTTGGCAGTCGCTCGAGTTGTTGGGCGCATTGCTGTAGTTCTCGACGCGGAACGACGTGTTCAGCGCCATGATGATGGCGTGCAGGTACAGGTCCTTCGTGTCGTCCAGGTTCGTGTACGTCGAGCCTGAGGTGTTGACGTTCTGCGGCGTGTTGATGCCGTTGTCCGCTACCACTACTTCGTTCGACGCGATGATCCCGAGCATGTCCTGGCAGCTGCCAAGTGAGGGATCGTTGGCGTAGCGCATGTCGTCGAGGACGACTGCGTCACCGGTCACGTACAGCGTAATGCGACCGCGAAGGACGCCGCTGACGCCTGTCGTTCCAGTCACGTAGATGACGCCCTGCGATCCCGGGTTCAGTCCGCGGTAGATCGGGAACAGGTAGTTCGCGTCGTTCTTGCGTACCGCGCTCACCTTCGCGGCAGGCGTGGTCGTGAAAACCTTCCACGCGCCGTTCGGATCGGTCGGGGTGAACGTGCTGTCGTCGCCTCCCTTCTGCCTGTCGGCGGCGTTGGGGTACGCGGCCACGGTGCGTTGCACGGCCACGAGGTGTGGGTCGCCACCCAGATAGCACCGCGCGTTGGCGTGTTTCATGATCGTATTCAGCGTCGCCGAGCTCTCGGCTTGTGCGGCGGCAAGGGTGAGTCCCCCCGCCTGGACCATCGCCCGGAACCAGGTCGTCTTGTGCACCGACGCCGGAAAGAACTTCTGCGACGTGTCGCCCGGCACCTTGTGCCAGTCGCCGCACTGTGTCACCGAGGTGACCGCCGTGCTCCCGCCTGGCCAGTCGGCGCGGAGCCAGGACACCGGCCCCGTGCTGTTGAGCTGATAGACGCGGAAGAACCCTTCGTCCACGCCTAACGAATCCTTGTTGCCGTCGAGGTCCGTGGCGATGAACTCGATACGCATCTTGACGGTCGTTTCGTTACCCGACGTCGGCGCGGTGAAGTTGAATCCAGCCGCGCTCGCGTAGCCGGACAGCTTGCTCAGCGACGACAGAGTCGGCAGCGTGATCTTGGTGACGTTGGTCTTGTAACCCTTGAAGAACGTGCCATACTGCGAGCCGCTGATCGTTTTGCCGGTTTCGACAACGTCGTGGAAGATCGCCTTGCTGCTCAGAATGTTGATCTGGTCGTTCGTGAACACGGGCCCCCAGAGCTGGTCGCCGTTACCGAACGAAATTTGCGTACCCGAGGAGTTGGTCTCCTGGTTGCTGAAATAGGCGAACTTCGCAAAGCTCTCCTGCTGCAGCTCGAGGCGGCGCACGTAGCCGTTGCCCAGTGGGTCACGCGCGTCGGCGATGACGCTCGCGAAGCGACCGAACTGACCGCTCGTCGAGCCGCTCGGGCCGACGTAGAGATTGAGCTTCACGCCGTTGATGGTCTTGCCATCCGCCGACACGAGCGTGTACCCGCTCTCGAGCGTCTTGAATCCCGTATCCGGAAGAAGGCCCGGGCTCATGTTCACCCGGCTCTTACCGATTGCCAGTCCGGCCTCGGCGGCGTAGCGCAGCTCGTTCTCCTTGTCGTAGGTCTTGCTCGTGAGATTCGAGTTGGCGGTCAGGAATGTCGCCGAGAGCGCGAGCGCTCCGAAGACGACAATGAAGAGAAGCACGACGAACAGCGCGACACCGCGTCGGGACTCTTTCACCCGCGCACGCGCTCGGCTTCGACGTTGAATGAGCGGCATATTCAATCCTCTTATGGAACGGTGACGATCCCTGTCGCCGTGATACTGGAGCTCGTAGGCGTGCAGTCGATCGCGGTGACACCGTACACCCACTGCTCGCCGGAGTGGACGTCGGTATCGGTGAACATGTAAGTCGCCGTACCAGCGGGGACGCTGGCGAACGGCTCGGAGAATGTGGTTTGACTCGCGTAGCGCTTATACAACGCGTAGCGCTCCACGTCCTTTTCGCCGGTGACTTCGTCCAGCGATCGCGTCCAGTTGATGATCACGACCGGCGGACCGCCGGAGATGATCGCCACGAGCGCGGTCGGCGTCACGCCAATCGGCGGGTCGCCGCACGTCGTCGTGTTATTCAATCCGGCGTTCATGATGCGGATCGTCCGCTCGAGGCGCCGCGTCGCGTCGCCATTTCGCTGATCGTGAAAGATCGTTGTCAGGCGGACTCGCACCGAGACGACGCTATCGATCATCGCGCCCTTGCCGGTGTCTGCGGGCGACCCGTGAATGAGCGCGCTATGGTACAACGGTAGCGTCGCCGGTGTGATCGCCGTCAGATTGCCGGCCGTGTCGGCCTTGAAATACTGAAATACCGTGTCGGTCGCATTCGCGATGATGCCGGTCGCGACGACGCGAGGCTTCATCGCGTTCACGCGACGAAACATGACGTACTCGTTGTTCGCCTTGCTCGTCGAATCCTTCGACAGCCAGAACGCGATCGTTTCGGCGGAGGTGGGAACACCACCGTTCGCCATGTACGTCGTGTCGGGATACTTAACCGACGACGTGGGAAGATTGACCTTATCCGCCGAGCGGAACGCCTCGACGGCGTCGCTGTCCGCGTCCGTGTCCACGTAGACGGCGGCGATGTCGCCCGGAACGCGTGACACGAGATTCGTATTGAACACGACCGCCATCGGCGCGGCCATTACGACCATCGGCTGCTTGTCGACCACGCCAAGGCCCGCTGTGCGCAGCTCGCGCTCGAGACTCGAGATCGCGAAGTACGCGTTCTGCTGTGCTTCCCAGCGGCCGGCGGACTGCGAAATGCCCTGGCTTTGCCGGCGCATGAACTGGGTGCTCACGCCAATGATGAAGAGCAGCAGCGTGGTCGCGACGAGCACTTCCAGCAACGAAAAGCCGGAGCGCCGTCGAGCGGCCATGCGAATGGTTGAGTGTAGAGTGCGCATCGATGCTTCTCCTCAGAACGCCGCGATGATGGTGGTTTTGCGCATCGGGGCGGAAAGGCGCGCGTTGCGCACTTCCACCGTGACGATTCGGTAGTCCACCGAATCGGTTACGCCACCGCCCATGTGCGTCACCCACGTTTGCCGATCGAAGCCGTTGAAGCTGGGCACGGGACTCTCCGTGCCCTTGAACAGCGAGTCGATCGAGGCGTAGCGCTGGGCGCCCTTCACTGTCTCGATACGGTCGGCCACGAGCTGGCTCGCGATCGCCGCGACGCGCGAGTTACTGGTGCTCACCGCGAGGCGATACGCGAAGCCCGCGAGCGCGAGCAGCACGCCGCTCAACAGAGACATGGCAACGACGACTTCGACGAGTGTGATACCAGATCGTGCGCGACTCATAGTGCCCCCGGGCTCCATACGGTGCCGTTGAAGCGGAACCAATCGCTGCGCCCCGTGCCCTGTAACACGCGGACGGCGCGGAACTCGGTTGGCGACGCGAGTGCAGAGGAGAAATAGATCGTGACATCGGCGCTCACCGAGCCGTCGCGGTGGAACACGATGCTCGGCATTCCGGTGATGGTTTTCAGACTCGCCGCGTCGATGGGATTCGACGGCGCACTGCTGCCGTCGATACGTATTGAGGGAACGACAAACTTCCCGCCGTCGCTCAGCGCTTGCCACGTGATGATTTCGCCGGCGCTGATCGCGCCGTCGTTGTTGGCGTCTAGCGCCACGCGCATACGCTGGCGGACCGTGTCGAAGCTGATGATGACGTCGTGCTGCCTGACGAGTGACGTTCGTTGCGCTTGTTGGACGGCTTTGCGCACGATCTGTACTCGCCCATCGGCGCGGTAGCGTTGGAGATCCACGCGCGGCAGCGCCATCGCCATCACGATGCTCACCACGACCATGACGACGATCAGCTCGATCACGGTGAAGCCGGATCGAGTCGCGCGGTGCAAGCGTTCCATTTTATGCAGTGAAGCCATATTGAACACCTCGACCACAAACCGCCGTCGGAGTGTGCTAGTGAACGAAAACCCTCGCGGAATCGACGACTACGCTAGCGCCGACCGCCCCAGGGCATCGTCACACCGCTGGCTGTTTTCGTCATTATCTCCGAACCCGGCTTCTTAGCGTGACCCAGGCCTTTTGGCTTGCGTCCATTCGCAGGGAGCCCTCACCCCGGAATAGTGATGGATCTCGAACTCACTCCGTGACATGGGCGTCATCGCCACCTACCTGCCGAACCTCGGCCACATGCAGCGACTGCGCTCGGCGTTGCGCGATCGTCACGATCTCGTCGGCGCCGAAGACTGGCCGGAGTTCATACGCATCTGCGAAGAGCGACCGGTGCGCGTGGCGATGTTCGATTTCTTCGCCGGCGGCCAGCCCGCGTTCGAGCAGGTTCGGCAGCTCAAGCAGCGCCTGCCTCGCATCACTCTCCTCGCATACGTCACGTTCTCGCCGGACCGCGTGCACGATCTCTTCGACGCCGGCCGCCAAGGCGTGGACGGTCTCATTATCGCCGATGTCGACGACGCGCCGCGCGCTCTCCTCGCGAGCGTCGAGCAGGCGGAGTCGCGTAGCCTCGCCATGCTCCTCCGTCGCTCACTGCACGGAGTGCATCCGAGCATCGCCGACGCCGTGCTGCTCTCCGTGACGCGCGCGCACGAGCGGCTCTCGCCGGAGGGACTTGCTCGCCTTCTCATGTTGCCGCGACGTACCGTCTCGCAGCGCCTCGCGAGCGCGGGCTTCCCACCACCCCAGCGCCTCCTCACCTGGGGACGGCTCATCGTCGCCGCGCATCTGCTGGAGGACGTTCATCGAAGCGCCGATCGCATCGCCGTCAGTCTCGACTTTCCGTCCGGCAGTGCGTTCCGCAACAGCTGTCAGCGTTATCTGCACGCGACACCGGGTGACATTCGCCAGCGCGGCGGCGCCCGATTCGTCATTCAGCGTTTCTTTCGTGAAGTGGAAAGTGCGCACAGCGCCCGAGCCGCGGCGCGTGGCCAGCGAAGCTCCGTGCGCACGCTCGGCCTCGCCGTTTGACCGCTCACCGCTCTGAACCGGTTCGCGGCAGCTTGATCGCCGCCGACGAAATCCTCGAGCAAGGCGAGCGCGCCGAGCTCTCGGGCGATTTGCCCGCGGCCATCGCCGCGTACGAGATCGTCGACGAGCAAGGCGCGCCGCGTGCCGCCGCTCAGGCGTCGTTCCGCCTCGGACGTGTCTCCTGGCGCCAGGGCCGCTACGACGCTGCGCTAACGGCGTTCGAGCGCGCCCGCAGCCTGGCGCTGCAACTCGATGAGCACGAGCTCTCCGCGCGCAGCGAGAATGGCATTGGCGCCGTGCACTATGCGCGCGGCGAGTACAGGCAGGCGCGCACGTGGTACAGTCAGGCGCTCACGCGCACGACCGACACCACGATTCGCGCGCGAATCCATCTCAATCTCGGCGTCATCGCCAACATCGAAGGCAACCTCGAAGACGCACGCGCGAACTACGTCGAGAGCCGTCGGGTCTTCTGTGAGGCGCGTGATGTCGAGGGCGAAGCGCTCGCACTCCACAACGTCGGGATGCTGCACGCCGATCTCGCCGAGTGGAACGAGGCCGATATCGCGTACCGGAGCTGCCTCGAGTTGTTCGAGCAACTCGGCCACACGGCGATGGTTGCGAATGTGCTCGTCAACCGCTCCGAGCTACTGATCGAGCGAGGCGATCTCACGCTCGCCATCGAATCGTGCGACCAGGCGCTCGCGGTCTTCGAGCAGCTCGGCGATGAAGTGGGTCGAGGGGAAGCGTTGCGCTGGAAGGGGCACGCTCTGCGCCGCGATGGCAACGCAGCGGACGCCGAGCGTTTCCTTGGCGAAGCAGTGCGAATCGCGCATCGCACCCATGCGCGTCTGCTCGAGGCCGAAGGCGCTCGCGAGCTTGCCGCGATTCGCGGGGACGCCGGCGATCTTCCCGAAGCACGCCGCTGGTACATCCGCGCGCTGACCCTTTTTTTCGAGCTTGGCGCAAAACGCGAAGAGGCCGAGGTGCGCGAGCAACTGGCGCATCTCGAGCGCGCGTCCTGAAGCGCGACTCAGACGTCGTCTTCCATCAGCATCGGCGGCGCGGCTTGCATGTCGATGCCCGCCTTCGTGAGCCACTCGCGCATCAGCTCCGCGAGCTGAGTTCGATGGTCGTGCGGCAACCCTCGCAGCCCTTCGATGAGCGCCATCTGGACCGTGGGCGGCGCTTTGCGCAGCAAGCTGCGGCCGGCCTCGGTAAGCTCGATCCGAACTCGACGCTTGTCGCGATGCGCCGTGGTGCGCGTGACGAGCGAGCGCTCGACGAGTCGACGGACAACGACGGACACCGAGCTTTGGTGTGTCGCTGTCGCGACCGCAAGCTCGTTCAGTGACT
>DATEHJ010000151.1:0-4513 GCA_035279645.1 Gemmatimonadaceae bacterium | reverse complement strand
GAATCGGAAGATCGAGCCGTAGACGTTAGGCTTCCCGAGTAAAACGCAGGCGTCGTTCGTGAGATAGCGCGTCGCGAAGTTGTCGGTCCCGTCGATGACGACGTCGTAATCGCGAATGATGTCGAGCGCGTTCTCCGACGTGAGTCGCGTTTCGTATGGCTCGACGTGCACGTGCGGATTCACATCCTGAATGCGCTCGCGCGCCGATTCCAGTTTCGAGCGCCCGACGTCCTTGGTGCCGTGCAGCACCTGACGATGCAGGTTCGACACGTCGACGACGTCGAAGTCCACGAGGCCGAGTGTGCCGACGCCAGCCGCGGCGAGATACAGCGCGAGTGGCGAGCCAAGTCCGCCGGCCCCGATGAGCAGGATGCGTCCCGCTTTGAGCTTGCGCTGTCCGTCGACACCGACATCGGGAAGAATGAGGTGCCGGCTGTAGCGCAGCACCTCCTCGTTGGTCAGCGCGTCGCCGCCGTTGCGGTGTGGCATGTGCTCATCCCCCGGCGATGGCCGGCACGATCGTCAGCTCATCGCCGTCCTGAACCGCGGCGTCGAAGCCGCCATGAAAGCGAATGTCTTCGTCGTTCAGATAGAACGTGACGAACGCATATGGTTTGCCGCCTTCGTCGCGCAACCGCGGAGCGAGAGCGGGGAATCGCGTCGCGACGTCGGCGACAACGGCGCCAACGGTGTCGCCCTCCGCGTCGAGAACGCGGCCGTCGGCGAGCTTGGCGAGAACGGTTGGGAGGTGGAGTGTGACGGACATGAGACGAAGGGCTAGGGGCTAGTGACTAGGGTGTCATCCCGAGGAGCGTAGCGACGAGGGATCTGCTTTTGTTCAGCAAGCGCAAAACCAGATCCCTCGCTGCGCTCGGGATGACAGGCGCGAGCCGCATGGATCTCGGCTTCGTGCGCGGGATCGATCGAATACAGGTGCTCCGGGCCGGGGAAGCGGCCGGCGCGCACATCGTCGGCGTACGAGCGAAACGCGCGCTCGATCTCGGCATCGAGCTCCGCGTACCGCCTAACGAACCGCGGCCGGATGTCGCCGACGAAGCTCCCGAGGATGTCGTGCGAGATGACCAGCTGGCCGTCGACGTGCGGACCGGCGCCGGTGCCATACATCAGCAGGTCGACGCGCTCGCGCACGTAGGCCGCCGCCTCCGCGGGCAATGCCTCCAGCAGCACCGCGAACGCTCCCGCTTCCTGTAACGCGAGCGCGTCTTCGGTGAGGCGCTGAACCGCGGCCAGCGTTTTCCCCTGTACGCGGTAGCCGCCTAACTGCGCCTGTGACTGCGGCGTGAGGCCGAGATGACCCATCACCGCGATTCCGGCGTCGGTCATCGCGCGCACACGGCTCGCGATTCGGGCTCCCCCCTCGCACTTCACCGCGTCGCAGCCGGCAACGAGAAAGGCGCCCCCGTTCCGGACGGCGTCCGCGTCGGATGCCTGGTACGACAGGAAGGGCAGGTCGCCGACGACAAAAGCTCGTTTGGCGCCCCGACACACGGCGCGCGCGAAGATGAGCATTTCTTCCATCGACACGCCGAGCGTGTTGGGATGGCCGAGGACGGTCATCGCGGCTGAATCACCCACGAGGAGCATGTCGACACCGGCCCGCTCGGCGAAGACTGCCGTCGGATAGTCGTACGCGGTGACGAACACCGCGCTCCGACCGCGCGCCTTGTACGACGCGAGCGTCGCCACCGTCACCTTCTTCGGCGCGGCTGGCTGGAGTGCGAGTGCGGGCTGGCTCATCGAGACCTAGGTCATGGGAAAAGCAAAATCGCCCGGACGGAGATGCCGCCGGGCGCGTCGCGTTTTAGCACTTTGTTTAACGTGGCGGCAATAGGCGGCAAATGACCACGAAGCCTTCGATTGTTTTGGCAGTGTACTGCACTCGCCGCGCGACGTCAAGGGAGGCGCATGGTTGCCGCGCCCTTTGCCGATTCGTCTCTCGACTGTCGTTCTCTCCATTCCAGCCGAGTGAGCGTGTCAGCAGCCTCCGCCGCGTCAATCGCCAGCCCGCCTGTCCCGAGCGCCGTCGTCGATGTGCCGGCAATGCGACGCGTCGATCGCTGGCTGCCACTCGCCGTCTGCGCACTCACCCTCCTCGCCACGGTTCACGCCATCGAGCCACTTCCCGTCGGCGTGTTCTACGACGACGCGCAGTACGTGATCCTCGCCAAGTCGCTCGCCACGGGTCAAGGTTATCGTTTTCTAAACTTGCCAGGCGCTCCGCTGGCGACGCATTTCCCGCCCGGCTATCCGGCGTTCCTCGCGCTCTTGTGGCGCGTCTCGCCGGCGTTCCCTGAGAACGTCGCGCTGCTCAAGTTCGCGAATGCGCTGTTGATCGTGCTCGTCGCCCTCCTCACCTATCGATTCGCGACGCGAACCCTCGAGATGTCGCCAGCGATGGCGTTCGTCGCGACGATCGCCGGTGCGGCGACGATTCCCTCGCTCGTGCTCAGTAGCGCGATCATGTCCGAGCCTCTCTTTCTCGCGCTGCTCCTCCCCGTGTTGGCGTGGTCTGAACGCGCGACGCAGCGCCCTGAAGCAGATCCTCATCGTGCCGAGCTCCGCGGTGCGGTCCTCCTCGGCATCGCGATCGGCGCGCTCGCGCTGGTGCGCATGCACGGCATTGCCCTCGCCGCCGCGGTGGTGACGGCGTATCTCTCGCGGGCGCGACGGCGCGACGCGATCACCTGCGCGCTGGCAACGGTGGTCGTGCTGGCGCCGTGGATGGTCTGGGTGCGATTGCATAACGACGCCCTTCCGCTCCTCGTGCGCGGTGCCTACGGCTCCTACATCGAGTGGCTGGCGATGGGGTTGCGAGCCGATGGGTGGCATCTGCTCTCCGTCACTCTGCCGGACAACGTCGCGACGACCTGGATGGCGATCGTGCGATCGATCGTCCCAGACGTGCACTGGTCGCTCGATTTGCTGGTGGGTGGACTGTACCTCTGGCTCGCCGCCCTCGGAACGGTCAGCTGCTGGCACCGCGCGCGGGTCATGACACTGTTCATCGCGGGCTACCTGGCGATCGTGCTGGTCTGGCCTTTCTCGCCGCTACGGTTCGTCTGGGGAGTATGGCCGTTGCTCATGCTCCTTCCGGCGGCCGGACTCACCGTCGCTTGGCGGCGCGCTACCGTTATGCGGTCGGCGCCGTGGCGAAACGCCCTCGTCGCCGCTGCCCTCGTCCTCGGCGCCGGAGTCGCGTCGTTCAACGTGCGGGGCTACCTCAACGCGTGGTGGTCGTCGAACGCGCGTTTTCACGCCCGCCGCGTACTGCCCCAACTTGCGTGGGTCGCGCGATCTACGAATCCCGACGACGTCGTCGCCGCCGACGCCGAGGCAGCGGTGTACTTGTACACCGGCCGGCGTGCCGTTCCGGTCACCAGCTTCACCGCTACCGAGTATGCACGCGAGCGAACGGCAGCCGAAGACGTGGCAATTCTCGAACAGCTTCTCGCTCGGTATCAGCCGCGGTACGTAGTCGTTACATCGCCCCGCCTCAACGAGGCCGCTTCAAGAATCGCCCACTCCCGCCCCACGGGGCTCGTCCGCGTCGACTCCTTGGCGCAAGGTGCCGTGTATGGCTGGTGCGACGTGCACGAGGCTTGCAAGCAATAGGGTTCCCCTTCTTGTGAGTGAAGCAATGCCCTCCGCCCAGCGGAATTCGCGCGCGGCGACGCTGCTCGCCGCCGTTCGCGAAGAGGATGGCCTGTCGTTCGAGCGAATCGCGCTCCTCATCGGCGTCACGATCGACGAGCTTCGCTCGTGCCATGACGGTCAGACGGTGTTGACTCCCGACGCCCAGGCCAAGCTGGCCCGCACGATCCGCTCGCGCGTGCCGAGGCTCGCCGCCCGCGCGCGGCGACTCGAGGCCCAGGCGGCAGCCGCGGCGAGCTTCGAGGGACAGGCGACGAAGCGTCACCTCACCGGCCCGGTCACCTGGTGGTGAGGAGTCGCTGAGTCGTTAGGCCTCGATCCGCGAGCTGGCCACATCCACCTCGCGGATCGACCAGAACAACCTCGTGCCGCCAGTCGTATTCGGCGTTTTCGTGTGGCGCACAGTCGCGCTGACGTGTACGGGCGCGTCCGTCGGCCGTACGAGCTTGAGCCGCCAGTCAGTCACGCCCTCGACGTTCGTGATATGAACCAGCCTTTCACGAAAGCTCCGCCGATCGTCCAACGGGATAAAGCGCGCGACGGACTGGCGCTCCAGCGCCGAGGAATCTCGCTTGAGCAGCATCCGGCATGAATGGTTTGCCTCGAGGATTGTGGCGTACTGATCGGTTACGAGAAGACAGGCCGGCGCGAGATCGAAGAGTTCACGCGCCTTTTGGATGCGTAGCTCCAGCTCTTGGCGCAGATCAATCAGTTGCGCCGACCGTACGACTAGTTCTTCCTCAGCAACCTTGAGCTCTTCGAGCGACGACACGAGAATCGCCGATAACTTCACTTCCCGCTCCCCGGGCGCCGGGATGCTTGCGTCATTGCAGAGAACGTC
>DATEHJ010000150.1:0-5095 GCA_035279645.1 Gemmatimonadaceae bacterium | reverse complement strand
GGCGCCAGACGCTAGATGCTAGGTGCCAGGTGCTAGGTGCTAGGTGCTAGGTGCTAGGTGCTAGGTGCTAGGTGCTAGGTGATTGATGCGAAAAGCGCGTTGTGCTGTCCTTTTGGTCATGACATTTCCGGGCTCGCTGCTGGCTCAGCATAGTGCGTCGCCGACGCGCTCGACGCAGGCCGGCGTGTACACCGCCGAGCAGGCGGCTCGTGGGCACGACGTGTACGCGGGCATGTGCAGGAGTTGTCACACGGCGGAGTCGCACACGGGTGCCGCATTTCAGAAGTGGGGAGGCCGCTCACTCTCCGAGTTGTTCGGATACATCAGCACCAAGATGCCGAAGAACGAGCCGGGCAGCCTCGCTCCAGAGGACTACGCGGACGTGCTGGCATACCTGCTGAAGTTGAACCAGATGCCGATCGGGACGGCTGAATTGCCCACCGACACGACGGTGCTCGGGACGATCCGAATCGAGATGCGTTCAGCGGCCGGCCCGAGGCACGACGATCGTTAGGCACGGATTCGAGCTCTCACACGAGGAAACTGCAGCCATGCGGTATCACGGAACGAAGTGGCGGTGGGTCGCGGTCGCGGCGGTCGTTTCGGTTGCGATCACGGGCGAGTTGCTGCTCCGAACGGAGCAGTCGAACGCGAGCCAGGGGAAATCCGTCGTCCGCGGAAACGCACCTGGCGAGTGGCGCTACTGGGGCGCCGACGCGTGGAGCACGCGCTACTCCGCGCTCGACCAGATCGACGCGTCAAACTTCGGTTCGCTCCAGGTGGCCTGGCAATGGAATGTCGGCTCCCTGGGCAGCGACGAGTATTACCGCTCGACACCGCTCTACGCGAACGGGCGCCTCTTCACCGTCGCGACGACGCGCCGCATCGCCGCGGCGATCGATCCATCGAATGGCGAGACGCTCTGGATGTGGCGACTCGATGAAGGGATTCGCTGGCAGAAAGCACCGCGGCAGTATTCGGGACGCGGTCTCTCGTACTGGACCGACGGCACCAGTGAGCGCGTCATCGTCGTCACACCGGGCTATCACCTCGCCTCGCTCGACGCGAAAACCGGAGCCCCCGATGCCAAGTTCGGCAAAAATGGGGTCGTCGATCTCATGGAGGGACTCGGCTATCCGCTCGTGCCGCTCGCCGTCGACGACTCAGGTCCACTTATCATCAGCGAAGCCGCGCCGGCTCGTAAGGCACGTCCCGGAGAGAAGTGGGATCCAGTGAAGAAGATCGGCGCCGACGGGACGATAGGCATCGACCCGGCACAGGGAGAGATCGCCAACAGCTCCCCGGCGATCGTCGTCGGCGACGTGATAGTCGTGGGCAATTCATCAATTCACGGCTATTTCCCCTTGCACAAGCACAATATCCCCGGCTTCATTCGCGGCTTCGACGTCCACACAGGTAAACAACTTTGGAAGTTCGACCTCATTCCACAGCCCGGCGAATTTGGCTCGGATACGTGGACCAACGGCTCGAAGATCGGCAGCGACGGCGTGGGGAAGAACGACGCCTGGGCAACGTATTCCGCCGATCCCGAGCTCGGGCTCGTGTACATCCCCGTCGGGATGCCGCTGATCGATGAGTACGGCGGACATCGCCCCGGCAACAATCTTTTCAGTTCGAGCGTCGTCGCGCTCGACGTGAAGACAGGGCTGCGGCGCTGGCATTATCAATTTGTGCATCACGACATCTGGGACTACGACACGCCGATGGCGCCGAATCTGCTCGACGTGACCGTCAATGGCCGTCGGCGGAAGATTCTCGCCGCTACGACGAAGCAAGGTTTCGTGTACACCCTCGACCGCGTCACCGGTGAGCCGATCTGGCCGATTGTCGAGACGCCGGTCGCACAGAGCGAAGTCCCCGGTGAGCAGACGTCGAAGACGCAGCCAATTCCCTCTCGGCCCGCGCCGTACTCGCAACAGGGCTTGGTCGAATCCGATCTCATCGACTACACCCCTGCGATCAAGGACTCGGCATTAAACCTTGCTAAAAAGTGCCGCATGGGCCCGTACTTCATTCCCGCGTCGCTCGCCGATGGGACCGGGGCCAGTGGATTCAAATGCTCCTGGTATGCGCCGGGCGCGTCGGGCGGCGTGAACATCGACGGCGGGACCGCCGCCGATCCGGAGACGGGGCGCATCTACGTCGGCAGCCAGAGCGGATTGAGCACGATCCAGGTACAGAAGGATCCCTGCTCGGAGTTCCGTTACAGCTCACCGCACGACAGCTGCGGCTTGTTGGGCGCGCTTGCACCGCCGCCGGGCTACGTCGCGCAGGCGGGGGCGCAACGGGGGCTTGGCTTCGAGACCCGCGCCGCGGGCTCGACCATCGGCGGCGTCTCGATCCTCAAGCCGAAGCAACACGGTGGCGTCACCGCGTACGACATGAACACCGGCGACAAGATCTGGTGGGTTCCGAATGGCATAACGACGCCTGTGACGTCGAACGATGCGCTGTTCGCGGGGGTGACTCTGCCGCCGCAACCGGGACGTGGCCAGGCGCAGATCATCGCGACCAAGACACTCGTTATCTACGGGACCGGCCGCAGCGGTGGCCCGCCGCGTCCGCCGTACCACCTGTACGCCGTAGACAAGGCCAGCGGAAAGGACGTAGGTCAGGTCCAGATTCCCGCGAAGACGACGGCGGTGCCGATGACGTTCATGCACCAAGGGCGGCAGTACATCGTCTTCGCGACTGGCGCTGGGGCGAACACGGCGCTGGTTGCGTTGACCTTACCGAAGTCCGGAGACAACTCCGGACAAAGCAAGTAGGAGATCATCCCGGACACTCGCGAACGCCTGTCATTCCGAGCGAAGCGAGGAATCTGCACTCACGCATTCGGGTGCAGATCCCCTCGTCGCTACGCTCCTAAGAATGACAACGGGCCTTTAGCTTGCCTTGGAAGCAGTCCGGGCCTGCGGCACCACGTCCTTGAACGCCGCTACGAATCTGCTCATCTCATCTGCCGTTCCCACCGAAACCCGCAGATGCTCGTTCATCGGCGGGAAGGGACGGCCGACGAGGACGCCCTTCTTTTTGAAGTCGTCGATGAGGGGAGGGACTGGCCGGCGGACGTGCACCATGAAGAAGTTCGCCTCCGACGGAATCACCGCATAGCCGAGGCCCTGCAGCTCGCTCGTCGTCTTCTTGCGCAGCTCGAGCGTGACGCGTTTCACCTGCGCTTGCGTCACCGTGTCCTTGAGCGACGCGACGCCGCCCCATTTGACGATGGCGTTGATCGTGCCCGTCGCGTACGGCCGCATGTCGCGGATCATCTCCGTGTTCGTGATCGCGTAGCCGAGCCGCATTCCCGCGAGCGCGGCGATCTTCGAGAAGGTGCGCGTGACGATCACCGGGCGACCTTCCACGACATACGGAATCGACGTCGCGTAGTTCGGATCCTCGACGAAGTGGAAGTACGCTTCGTCGATGAGCACGGGCATGTCCTCGGGGATGCCGTCGAGGAGTTGTTTGATTTCCTGCTTCGTGACGATGCGACCCGTCGGATTGTTCGGGCTGCAAACGTAGACGAACCCGATCTCGCGGTTGTGCATGTGCGCGGCCTTGATGAGGCCAGGGATGTCCACGCGAAAATCCGGCAGGAGGGGCACGCGGATCGAATCGGCTTTGTACGCGGTGACGTGCCGGAAAACCACGTCGTACGTTGGATCCGAGCTGAGAATCTTGCGCCCGTTGCGCAGATACGTGTTGCAGACGACGTCGAGGATTTCACCGGATCCCGAGCCGAGCATGACGTTCTCTTCCTTGACGTCATGAAACTTCGCGATTGCCTCCACTATTCCGCCGTCCGGATAGTCGTAGCGATTGCCGTACTTGAACGCCTGCGTCATCGCTTTCATGACGGCTTCGGACGGCCCGTACGGATTCTCGTTGTTGGCGAGCTTGGCGAGCATGTCGTACTCGTCAGGCGAGCGTCGGGGGCGCGGTACGGCGCCGGTGACGCTCTGCGCGAGGAGCCGGGAGCTTGGCTCGAGGGTCAGGTAGCCTAACGCGGTGGCGACGCCACCGACAAATCCGCGGCGAGAGAACCTGCGCATTTCGTCCATTGGCTCCTCTCTTTCGTCATCCGAGGAGCTCGCTGCGCTCGGGATGACAGTCAAGTTTTACTGCTTCACATACCGCTTCAATGCGCGCGGCCCGACTTCGGCCCCGTAAATCACCCCGTTCCTGTCCGCCGCGACTCCCTCGGCCGCGCTCGTGCCCGTTGCGCTCTCGTTAGGATCTGGAATGAACGACTTCACCGATCCATCGCGCGCGCTGCCGACACGAATGCCTCGCTTCCAAGCGGTGCGATCCTTCGCCACGGACCCGGACTCGGAGTCGGCCACATAGATGTTATCGCTGGCATCGATGAAAATGCCGCTGGGCCGACTGAACTGATACCACGTGTCGAGCAACTCGCCGTCCTGGTCGAAGATCTTGATCCGGTTATTCCCGCGGTCTCCGACGAACAGGCGGCCGCGCGAGTCCATTGCCAGCGTGTGCGGCTGGTCGAGATCGTCGGGTCCGTGACCGAATTTCCCCCAGCTTTTGATGAACTTGCCGTCCTTCGCGAATTTGAGGACCCGCGCGACCGATCCCGGCGACGACGTGTGCCCCTCGGCGACGAAGATGTCTCCGTTTGGCGCGACGAGAACGTCGTTAGGCTGCGTGAAGTACTCCGCCCCCGTCCCCCCTCCTGCTTTGCCCAGCGTCATCAGCAGTTTACCGCTCGAGCTGAATTTGAAGACCTGATGGCCCCTGCCGGCTGGCGGCGCAGCGCCACGACCGCCCGTGCAGGCACAGTCGGTGACCCAAACGTTGTCGTCGCGATCGACAAAAATGCCGTGCGGGGACACGAACATGCCACCGCCGAACGAGGTCACCAGCGAGCCGTTCGTGTCGAACTTGAACACCGCGGGGAGAGCGGACTCTGCGCAACTGTTCGCGCCGCACCGTTCCGCGACCCAGACGCTATGCCCGTCGCGATCGATGTCCACGGCGCTCGTAGAGCCCCAGGCACGGCCGAGTTGCGCCCATGCCTCGACGGTGCGATAGGGATTGGGGAGGTCGTTGG
>DATEHJ010000149.1:0-4604 GCA_035279645.1 Gemmatimonadaceae bacterium | reverse complement strand
GGCTTTGCGTCACTTTTCTAAGAGCTCTCTCATGGCTGACAAGTCCGCCGCACTCGCCACCGAAAAAGAAGCGCGCGACGTTGCCGAATCAGCGCGCGAAAGCGAGTGGTCTGGTCCGAGTTTCGTTCGCGAGCTGTTCCTTGGCCGGTTTCGTCTCGACCTGATTCATCCGCATCCCACCGAGGACCCGGAGGAGGAGCCTCGGGCGCGTCCATTCTTCGAGAAGCTCTCGGCGTTCCTGCAGCGCGTCGATTCGGACATGATCGACCGCACGGGTGAGATCCCGGAGGAGTACGTCGAGGAGCTGCGTGCGATGGGAGCCTTCGGTATCAAGATCCCGCGTGAGTACGGCGGCCTCGGCCTCTCGTACACGAGCTACGTGAAGGCGATGGCGATGGTGACGTCGAAAGACGGCTCGATGACGGCACTGCTGTCGGCGCATCAGTCGATCGGATTGCCGCAGCCCCTGAAGCTGTTCGGCAGCGACGAACAGAAGCGTCGCTTCTTCCCGCGCCTGGCGAAGGGCGCGATCTCGGCGTTCGCCCTCACCGAGGTCGACGCCGGGAGCGATCCCGCGAACATGCACGCCACCGCGAAGCCCACCGAGGATGGAAAGTTTTTCATTCTCAACGGCGAGAAGCTGTGGTGCACCAACGGCACACGCGCCGACCTGTACGTCGTCATGGCGCGAACGCCGGATGCGCCGGGCAAGGACGGCAAACCGCGCAAGCAAATCACGGCGTTCATCGTCGAGGCGAACTGGCCCGGCGTCGAGATTGTGCAGCGGTGCCGGTTCATGGGCCTCAAGGCGCTCGAGAACGGGCTCATTCGCTTCACGAACGTGAAGGTGCCGCGCGAGAATATTCTCTGGGGTGAAGGGAAGGGACTGAAGCTGGCGCTCACGACCCTGAACACCGGACGCCTAACGCTTCCCGCGAGCGCCGCGGGCGGCTCAAAAGCGTTGTTGCAGGTGTCGCGCTGGTGGGGGAACGAGCGCGTTCAATGGGGAGCATCGATCGGTAAGCACGAAGCCGTCGCGCAGAAGATCGGCATGATGGCCGCGAACACCTTTGCCCTGGAGGCGATTTCCGGCCTCACCGTTGGCCTTGCCGAGCATGGCGGATACGACATTCGCCTCGAAGCCGCGATTGCAAAGATGTACAACACGGAGCACGGCTGGAAAATCGTCGACGACACGCTCCAGATTCGCGGCGGTCGGGGCTACGAGACGGCCGACTCGCTCCGCGCGCGCGGCGAGCCCGCGATTCCGGTGGAGCGCGCGATGCGCGATTCCCGAATCAATCTGATTTTCGAGGGGTCGTCCGAGATCATGCGATTGTTCATCGCGCGCGAGGCGGTCGATCATCACTTCAAGCTCGCCTTCCCGATGGTCGCCCCGGAGTCGACGTTAGGCGAGCGCCTGAAAACCGCGGGCAAGGCCGTGCCATTCTACGCGACGTGGTATCCGTCGCGCTGGCTTCCCCGGATTAACAGCTACAGCGAGTTCGGTCCGCTCGCGAAACACCTCCGCTTCGCCGAACGTCGGACGAGAAAGCTTGGTCGAACGATCTTCCACGCGATGCTGCGATACCGGCAGCGGCTGGAGCGCAAGCAGATGGTGCTCTTCCGGGCGGTGGACATCGGCGCCGAGCTCTTTGCCATGGCGGCGGCGTGCGTGCGCGCGCAGATGCTCGCCGAGAAGGGGAACACCAAGGCCGTGGCCATGGCCGACCTGTTCTGTCGCGAGGCGCGGCTTCGCGTGGACACGCTCTTCGATCGCTTCTACGGGAAAAACGACCAGGCGATCTATCGTTTGGCGCAGCAGGTACTCCGCGGCGAGCACTCGTGGCTGGAACAGGGCATCATCTCCATGCTGGACCTCGACGACGAGGGAGAGGGTGCTGGCGACGAGGCCGAGAAGGGGGAGCCGGCGGCGGTTCGCTAACCGCCGCCTGCGGCGACGACGATCAGTCGGCGACGAAGGCGGTGTATCCTTCGTCGGCGATCACTTCCTCGATTTCGTCGACGTTCGTGCGCGCCGGGTCGTACTGCAGCTTGGCCGACCCAATCTCGACTTCCTCGACGGCAACGCCGGGCGTTGCCGTTAGGCGATTCTTCACTGCTCGCACGCAGTGCTCGCAGGACATGCCCTCGATCGTTAGCTTGAGCGATTCCATGTGGTAGTGAGGCCCCCCTCCCGCTATCGGATATTGGGAACACCCCGCGAAAGATATCCGCCGGTACGCAACGAGCTCCGCGCGCGCGTCCTCGAGGAGTTCCAGCGTCGGTTCGACGGCAAGCCCTCCTTCCTTGTCCGTGCGCCCGGTCGAGTGAATCTCATCGGCGATCACACCGACTACAACGATGGATTCGTTCTGCCGATGGCGATCGATCGCGAGATCTGGCTTGCCGTGCGGCCCCGCGCGGATAGGCGCGTTGGCGTCCACTCGATCGATCTCGACGAGGATGCCAATTTCGCTCTGGACGACGGCGCTCCGGGGCGATCAAACGGCGAATGGGTCGAGTACCTGCGCGGTGTCGCGCGGGCATTGGAAGAGGACGGACGCCCGACATCGGGGTGGGATGGCATCGTCGCCGGAGACGTCCCGGTCGGTGCCGGCCTGTCGTCGAGTGCCGCGCTCGAGCTGGCGACGGCCCGCGCGTTCGCCGCGGTCAGTGGCGTGGTCTGGCAGCCCGTTGGCATGGCGCGTGTCGCGCAGCGCGCCGAGAACGAATGGGTTGGCGTCAACTGCGGGATCATGGACCAACTCGTCTCGGCGGCCGGCGCGGCGGGACATGCCCTGCTCATCGATTGCCGCACGCTGGAAACCCGCTCCGTCGCGATACCGGCAAGTGCCGCCGTGGTCATCCTCGACACCGGAACGCGCCGCGGATTGGTCGACTCGGCATACAACGAGCGACGCGCGCAGTGCGAGCAGGCGGCGCGGGCGTTCGGCGTACCTGCCTTACGAGACGTCGACCTCGCGATGTTCGACCGGCGCCAGCATGAGTTGGATCCGGTCACGCGAAGGCGCGCGCGCCATGTGGTCACGGAAGACGAGCGGACGACCGAAGCCGCCGCGCGTCTCGAGAAGGGCGACGTCGTCGGCTTCGGCGCGCTGATGGACGAAAGCCACATCTCCCTGCGCGACGACTTCGAGGTGTCGCGCCCGGAGCTCGACACCATGGTGGAGCTCGCGCAGGACCATGGCGCTTGCTTCGGCTCACGGATGACCGGCGCGGGCTTCGGCGGCTGCGCGGTCGCCCTCGTCGCGCGGGATGACGCCGACGACTTTGTCCAACACGTGAGTAGAGCCTATGAGACAGCGCAGGGGCTTCGACCAACCATCTACGTCTGCGAAGCGTCGGCCGGAGCGAGCATCGAATCCATTGAGTGAATCGCTACAGAACGACGCCGTGTAGGACGACCAGCGCGACAGTGAAGTAGATCACGAGCCCGGTGACGTCGACCAGCGTCGCGACGAACGGCGCCGACGCGCTGGCGGGATCGAAGCCGATGCGGCGGAATACGAAGGGCAGCATCGACCCCACCATGGTGCCGAACGTCACGACGCCGACGAGCGCGAGTCCCACTGTCAACGCAATGAGGTGAGCTTCGGTCCTGATCCCCGCGTGCTGATTGTAGTTCATGCCTAACGGCACGCCGAGCACATGAAACTGGTGATCGTGCAGAAACTGCCAGAGCTCGATGCGCACCAGGCCGATGACGCCGAGAATGATCCCCAACGTCAGGCCCGCCGGAAGCTCGCGGACGGCGACGCGCCACCAGTCGCGAACGCCCACCTCTTGTAAGGCAAGCGACCGAATCATCAGCGACGTGCCCTGCGACCCGGAGTTGCCGCCGGAGCTGATGATGAGCGGAAGGAAAAGGGCCAGGACGGTCGCTCGATCAATCGTTCCCTGAAAATACCCGAGCGCCGTGGCGGTGAACATCTCGCCGATGAACAGCGCGCACAGCCAGCCCGCACGCTTCCGGATCATGCGCCAGAAGGTGATCTGCATGTACGGCTCATCCAGCGCTTCCATACCACCCAACTTCTGCACGTCCTCGGTCTGCTCTTCCTGAATTACATCGATGACGTCGTCGACGGTGATCACACCCATCAAATGCCCGGACTCACTCACGACCGGGATGGCGACGAGGTCGTAGTTCGACGTTAGGCGGGCGACCTCCTCACGATCGGCGTTGGGGCCGAGCGACACGACCTCCGTCCACGCGATGTCGGAGATCTTCGCGCCCGGCGCGGCCGCGAGCAGCTCGCGCAGCGACAGCACGCCCGCGAGTCGCCCTTCGGCATCGGTGGCGTAGATCGCGTACATCGCCTCGCGCCGCCCCGATCGCGCCAGTGCGCGGACCCGATCGAGTGCGTCTTCGACCGTCGTCGCCGCGGGGACGGAGACGAACTCCGTCGTCATCAACCCACCGGCGGTGTCGGGATCGAATCGGAGAAGCTGCTCGGTCTCCTTGCGTGCCTCGCTCGAAATCTCTGAAAGGACGTCTTCGGCGTGCTCCTCGGAGAGCTCGCTCAATTCCTCGAGGGTGTCCGCGCGATCGTCCGGCGTCATCTCCGAGAGGAGCTCGC
>DATEHJ010000148.1:0-2557 GCA_035279645.1 Gemmatimonadaceae bacterium | reverse complement strand
CGGTACCGGCGTCGAGTGGCCAGCCATGGCTCGTTCGAGACCGTTAGCGAGTTGCGCGTGAGCTGCCGGTGGGCTGCGCCTTTTTCACCGATGACGTGCCACGCGCGCGCAGCTCGAACAGCTGGTCGCGAAGCTGTGCCGCCAGCTCGAAGTCCATCTCCGCCGCCGCGTCGCGCATCTGCTGCTCCAGCAAACGCTCGAGTGACTCTGTGTCCATCACCGCGTAGCCACGCGCCGACTCGGCGACGCGCCGCTCACCGCGGTCGGTGGTTCGAGCGTCGGCGACGCGCGTGATGAATCGGACCTGGTCGACGCTCTTCACGACAGTCGTCGGCGTGATGCCATGCTCGCGGTTGTGCTCGACCTGCAGCACACGGCGGCGGCTCGTCTCTTCGATGCACCGCTGCATCGACCCCGTCATTCGATCGGCGTAAAAGATCGCGCGTCCGTGGACATGCCGCGCCGCGCGCCCAACGGTCTGGATCAATGACCGATCGCTGCGCAGGAATCCCTCCTGGTCGGCGTCGAGAATCGCCACGAGAGAGACTTCGGGGAGATCGAGACCTTCACGTAACAGATTGATTCCAACGAGGACGTCGAACTCGCCGAGTCGCAAACCTCGAACGATTTCCATCCGCTCGATCGCATCGATGTCGGAGTGCATGTAGCGCACGCGCACGCCGACCTGCTGCAGATAGTCCGACAAATCCTCGGCCATCCGCTTCGTGAGCGTGGTAACCAGCACCCGCTCCCCTCGGCGTTCGCGGAGGCGGATCTCGTTGAGCAAATCGTCAACCTGCCCTCGCACGGGGCGCACTTCGATCTCCGGATCTACCAGACCCGTCGGCCGAATGATCTGCTCGACGACGACTCCGTCGGACAATTGAAGCTCCAATTCGGCGGGAGTCGCCGAAACAAAAACGGCCCGCGGCGTCAGCGCCAGAAACTCATCGAACATCAGCGGCCGGTTGTCGAGCGCGCTCGGCAGGCGGAAGCCGTACTCGACGAGCGTCAGCTTGCGCGCGCGATCGCCGTTGAACATGCCGGCGATCTGCGGCAACGTGACATGCGACTCGTCGACGACGACGAAGAAGTCCTCGGGGAAATAGTCGAAGAGACAGGCTGGTCGCTCGCCCGCGGAACGACCCGACAGGTGCCGGGAGTAGTTCTCGATTCCGGCGCAGGTCCCGATCTCCAGCATCATCTCGACGTCGAAGTTCGTGCGCGATTCGAGGCGCTGGGCTTCGAGCAACTTGCCCTGCTCTCGCAGCAGCGCGAGCCGCTCGACGAGCTCCTCGCGAATCAGCTTCACCGCCCGTTCGAGCGTTGGGCGCTGAGTCACGAAGTGTTTGGCGGGATACACCGCGGCGCGGTCGAGCGCGGCGATCGTCTCCCCGGTGAGCACATTGATCTTCGAGATACGCTCGATCTCGTCACCCCACATTTCCACGCGCACGCCCTGCTCCTCGTACGCTGGGAAGATTTCGACCGTGTCCCCACGCACGCGGAACGTTCCGCGCTCGAAGGCGACGTCGTTTCGACTGTACTGAATCTTCACGAGCGAGCGCAGGATCTCGTCGCGGAAGACGCGTTGGCCCTTGGTGAGCGTCACCATCTGCTCTTTGTACTGCACCGGGTCGCCCAATCCGTAGATCGCCGAAACGGTGGCGACGATGACGACGTCGTCTCGCTCCATGAGGCTCGATGTCGCGCGGAGCCGAAGCCGGTCGATGTCCTCGTTGATCGATGCGTCCTTCTCGATGTAAGTGTCCGTCGAGGGGACGTATGCCTCCGGCTGATAGTAGTCGTAATACGAGATGAAGTACTCGACCGCGTTATGCGGAAGAAAACTCTTCAGCTCTCCATAGAGTTGCGCCGCGAGCGTCTTATTGTGGGAAAGCACGAGCGTGGGCTTGCCGTGCTCCTTGATGACGTTCGCCATCGTCATCGTCTTGCCCGATCCGGTTACGCCGAGAAGGGTCTGAAATCGGTCGCCTCGCTCCAGTCCGCGCGACAGCTCGGCGATCGCCTTGGGCTGGTCACCCGCAGGCGCGAAGGGCGCTTGAAGATCGAAGGCAGCTCGGGACATGGGCGTGGCGCGTTGAGCGTTGTGCGTGATGCGTTGAGCGTGGCGCGTTGAGCGTGGCGCGTTGAGCGTGGCGCGTGACGCAATATAGCAGGGTTTGCGGGGTTTGTTCGGGTAGAGCGCTGTCTAGCGTTTCTGCGACGCTAGCGTCTGCGCGTCGCTTAACGCATCACGCACAACGCTCAACGCTCAACGCGCCACGCACAACGCGCCTCACTCCGACGTCAGCCGTTCCCTCCGCGCGACCTCGGTGATGCCTTTCACCCTGCGCGCGGCCTTCACGATCTTCTGGAGATGCGCGAGGTTCTCGACCTCGACCAGCACGGATCCGATCGCCTTGCCGTCGCTGCTGCGGAGGTCCATGCTCTTGATGTCGGTGCCCGTCGAGCTCACCGCGGCGGCGAGGTCGGCGTACAGACCGCGGCGATCATTGCCCTCGAGCGCAAGCCGCACGAGGAAGCGCTCGCCCTG
>DATEHJ010000147.1:0-7319 GCA_035279645.1 Gemmatimonadaceae bacterium | reverse complement strand
ACGATGCTCGAGAACCCGCTGGGCGCCTCGATGCACATCGACGGCGACGACGGCACCCGAGAGCGGCATCTGCGCGAGCGGCAGAACGAGCTGCGAGCGGCGGTCGCGAGCTCGCGGCGTCTGCAGCGGGACGCGACGGCGAGCGGCAACGCCGAGCGGTGGCTGCACAGGATGATCAGGGTGAACGTGAACGTCGGCAATCAGTCCGACTTCTCCTTCCGGAGTGGGCACATCATCCCGGGCATCCCATTCGTGCCCGACAACCTCATGCGTGACCATCGAAAGCTGGTCATCTACGACGTCGACGAAGCGGATCCCACTCGCGGCGCCGTGTTCGTGATGGGCATCGGCATCGGCGAGGTGTACTCGAGCGCCTCGTGGGAGGACCGCGGATTCCGTCTGAGCGGTCCGGCAACGCTGGAGGCGCGTTCCGCGCTCCGACAGGCTCTGCGCAACAACGGATTTTCAGAGAGCGAAATCCCGGCGCCACTGCGCGCGGTCGCCAGCAAGCGCGCCCAGGAACAGAGCGCGAACCTCAAGGAATACGTTGGGCGAGCGCTGCAGGTTCACAATCAGGTTGGCTTCGGCGACAAGAAGTCGTCAATCGCGCGGGCGATGCTGTACAACCTCGCGCAGCCGGGCGCGGTGATCATCGTGCCGGACCAGCTCTGGATGAGCGAGACATGGGCGGGAATGCTTGCCGGCGCCGCGGCGCGCGGCGCACGCGTCCAGATCATCGCGCCGGCGCTGGCGAACGCGCCGATTCCCAACCCGCCGGCGATGGCACTCGCGCACGACGTGCTGCTCCGCCTCCTCGCGCTCCGCGACAGCCTAACGTCGGCGCTGCGCGAGAGCGGTGGGGAGCTTCGCGTGGGGCTCTTCGCGGCGCACGCGTCCGCCGACGACGCCGCTGGTCGCCTGCGCGAGGTGCGCGAGGGACTCGCCCGCTACCCGTGGATCCGTCAGGTGATTCCCTTCGATGAGAAGACGCTCGCCGTTCTCGACAAGGTAGAGCGGCAGATCTCGAGCGACGGCCACGACGCGACGCAGATGGCGAAGACCGAGAAGTCGCATCCGCCCCAACCGCACCGCAAGACGCAGGTCATCGCGCGGTCCGAGGCCATCGCGGCTCTGCTGCGTCAACCCGGATGGGACGACATGCTCGCCGACGCGATGCGCGTGCAGTCGGCGCAGACCGCGACCTTCGCCGAACAATTAAGGGCAGCGCATCCTGCCGTCGACACCGCGGCGACGCGGCGTCTCGACGAGATGATGCGGGGCTACGAGGCGAGCATTCCCGCAGCCGAGCGGAGGCGCGTGAGCTTCTACTTCGCCGAGGGCTCACACAACATGGATCAGCGTGGGCTGATGTCCGACGGTGAGGCGATATTGATCGTATCCGGCCCGCAGGCGTCGGCTGGCCTCGTGGATCTCTTCTATATGATGGCGCGGACGACATGGATCGATCGGCCGGCGCAGCTGGAGCCTCTGCTGCCGAAACAGTCTTCGCTCATCACCCGATTTGCGCGCTGGATACGGGCGACGCTGTGATGCCGTGAGGCTATCAGTGCTTTGGGTGTCAGGCGTCATTGTGTCGCGTCGTGCGCAGTGGAGACTTAGAAGGACGCGACGCAGTAACGACTGACAGTCACACCGCTCGCTAGCGCGCCACTTATGCGCGCCTCGAATCTCACGTATCGTCCTTTCCCGTTCATCGACGAGAGGGGGATGGTCGAATGGCCACTCGGCACCGATCCGAGGTAAAAGCTTTCGACCGACGAGCCTTGTGCGGTCGACAACGTCTGCGGCGCGTTGCTGACCGCGTAGATGTCCACGCGAGAGCCAAGCGGGTTGAAGACATCGGCGAATTCCTCACCTTGGCAGGCCCTTGCAAGACCAGGTGAGAAGCCTGGAAGGCATGCAGTCACGATCAGCGTAAGACATAGCGAAATGAGCGTTTGTCGATTTCGCACCGTGCCCCCTGGCGTGGTAGTCACAGTCACTGCTGTCACGTTAGGTATACGGCCGATAGGGCGTTGCCGTTTGTCATGACACTCGCTCAGCGTGATTCGCGTCAGGCCAGAGACTCGCGCACGCGCGTCGCGACCAGCGAGGCCAGCTCGGCGTGCAGATCGAAGGGATCGCCGTCTCCGCGCTCGAATCGCTCGGCCCAGACCGTGTGCCCATCACTCGTATCGACGAGCCACAACGTGACTCGGACGCGTGATTCGCTCCGCCGAATGCTCCCCTCGAGCGCAAGGGTAACGCCGAGCGTCGTGCGCAGCGCGCTGATGTCGGGCGAGACACCAAAGGGCCACGACGCGCTCCGCGACGATACCTTGAGCGTCGGCACGGCCGCGAGTGCCGTGATCAGCTCGTCGGCGAGCGCCTCGCGCCACTGCGCGCTGGTGGACGCGGTGGAGGCGTCCCCGAGATCGGCGAGAGGAAGTACGGCGAGGGCGATGCGCGCCGCGCGTCCCGAGACAGTTGCGACGTTCGAGTCGGTCGGGCGCACCGGGGTGCGCCGATCGGCGATCTGGCGACGCAGCGATTCCGCCAGCTCTCGAACCTCGCGCTCGATAGGCAGATCGAGCTCCTCCTTCACCAGCGCCTCGAAGATCCCCGCGTGTCGTAAGGCGCCGGCGGGATCGCCCGCGGCGGCGAGCGCTCGCATGAGCGCAATCGCCACGCGCGCATTGAGCGGATCGTCCGCGGCGCGCCACCGCCACCAGCGCGCGGCATGGTCGTACGCGCCCTGCCCTTCGGCGTCTCGGACAAGTTCGCGGCGATGCTCACCGAGATTGTGCGAGTGATCGATACGCCGGATTTGCTCGTGAGCGACGTCGCTGCGTCGGGCCGGCGCCATGTGGGGTACGGGGTTCGCGATCGCGACTACGAGGACGTCGGCGCCGCGTTGATCTGGGCGCTGTCACACGGTCTCGGCGACCGGTTCACGCCTGACATGCAGGCCGCATGGCGTGAGGCGTATGCGCTTCTCGCCGCGGTTATGCGTCGCGCCGCAGCGCGGCGGAGCGGGGGCGTGGCACAGGTGTAGCCTGGCGGTGCGGCGAAGCGCCTCGGCGAGCCTCGGGAACCGGCGCTGCGCGTCACCCGCGATTGGCGTTGGATCGTGGCCGGCGCTGTCACCGCGGTGGTGTTCGTATGCGAGCGAGGGCACAGATGCTGCTGCCGAAACAGTCTTCGCTGATCACCCGATTTGCGCGCTGGGTGAGGGCAACGTTGTGAGCAGCTGTAAGGGGGCACCGGCCGCGGCGCTTGAGTAGTTACTTACCCGCGCCGGCGACGCAGGACGAGTCCGGGCTGGAAGGCACACCGTAGCGCGTTTGGACGACGTGGGCACGGCCCGCGCTCGGAACCGTCACGATGTAGAGCCCGTCGTACACAGACTCGCAGATAGGCGGCGGCGCGACAGTGCCGAGTTCCGCGATAATCGCGGGGACGGTGTGGCCGTGGCCCACGACAAGGATCGTCTGTCCAGCGTGCCGATCGAAAATGAGGCGCGCAACCGTGCGCGCGTGTGAAAGACCCGTGTCCGGAACCACTTCTGGCGTCAAACCGAGCAGTTCGGCGAGCGGCGCCGCCGTCGCCTTCGTTCGACTGAATTGCGTCGTGATTATTGCCTGTACGCCGGCATCGCGCAGTGCGATCGCGAGATCGTGCGCTCGGACGAGACCAGCCATTGTAAGTGGAGGATCCGCGAATGGAGCCGAGGCCCGATCGGCGTGACGAACCAGGATGACAGTGGTTGGCGTCGTCTCGCTTGGATGATGCAGCGCACAGCCAGCGGCGTATACGCACGCCGCAAGCTCGGCCCAGCGCCTAACGAGACGCGACCTACCGCTCATCATGCCCCGAGGCCAGTCGGTTCTCGGGGCGCGCGGGTCGGTCGGTTCCCCGCACCGCTGCCCGTCGTCCCGTCATCGTACTGTCAGCTTGGCGCCTTATCTTCGGTGCCATGGAAGCAGGCAGTGCCGCGCGTGCGTCTGGAAGGAGGGTCCGCATGGAAGGGCGGGACTGGCTCATTTACGAACTCGCCGGCTCTGCCACTGAACCCGCCTCCCTCGTGTTCGAGACTGAACTCGTCGTCCGACGTGTAAAGGTATATCCCGCCAGCTGGCGGACGCTGGATGACGACGCGTTGTTTGCGTTGTCTTGGTCACGCTAACGGTTCTGCTCGAGATGTCTGTCCGGTCAATCTTGGACTCAATTCGCCTCCCCTTCCGTCGAGAGTTTATGATACGCTCACGATCCTTTGCCCTCGTCGTTGGCGCGCTCACCGGCCTTCCCGCGCTCCATCTCGCCGCAGCCCAGAACGTCCACTACCACGTCGTGGACCGCGTCAACCTCGGGAAGATACGCGCCGACTACATCATCATCGATCCGGCTGGCCGGCGGCTGTACGGCATCGGCGACAACGTCATCAACGTCGACGACGACAAGGTCGTTGGCCACGTCGCGGGCGGGGGTGGTGGGTACGCGATCGCCGCGGACCTGAACCGAGGCTTGGTGCGCAATGGCGTGGTGTTCGACCTCAAGACGCTCGCGGTCACCGGCCATGTCGATGCCAAGGGCGACGGAATTCGCTACGAGCCGGTGACGCATCGCGCGTTCACGTGGGAGGGCAAGGACGCGTGGGTCGTCGACATGAAGACTGGAAAGTTGATCACCAAGTCGACCATCGGCGATGGACTGGAATCCGGTGTCGCCGACCTCAAAGGCAAGCTGTTTCTCAACGTTGAAGATTCCGGCTTCGTCCAACGCGTCGATGCGCGATCGCTCAAGATCGAAGCCACCTACCGCATCCCGAGCTGTGGCCATGCACAGGGGCTCGCGATGGACCTAGCCACTCGCCGGCTCTTCATGGCGTGCGATACCGAGATGGTGGTCGTCAACGCCGACAACGGAACGGTCCCGGCCCGCATTCATGTCGCGAGCCGCGCGGATCAGAACTGCTATGATGCGTCCACCAAGCTCGTCTTCAATCCCAATCGCGCCGACAGCACGATGACGGTGATTCATGAAGACGCACCGGATCAATACTCGGTCGCCGAAAAGGTTGCGACAGGCGGCGGAGCGCGCACCTGCGCGGTGGATGAGAAGACGCATAAGGTGTTCGTGTTCTATTACGAGGGCACCTCTCGTGAAAACGCTCAACTCGTGATGGCCGTTCTCGCGCCGTGACGAGCGGCACCTTTTCCCGAGGCGGCTGGCGCCGCATTGCCAGCCGCCTCGCGATCCTCGTGGTGATTGCCGGCACGCTCGCGCTCCGTGTTCAGAACGATTCGATCGGGGCACGGCTCCTCGCGTCGCTTCGTATCGCGCGTCCGGCCGCTGTGACCGCGGCAGTCACGACCGTCGCGGGCTCGAACAGCCGGCAATTGCAAAACGTCGTCGCCGGGATCGTTTCAGAATCCACGACTATTGCGCGCGATGAACCGGACAGTGTCATCGCAAGTGGCGACGCCGCGAGTCGCGCCGCCGGATTTCGCTTTCGCCCGTTGCACGGTCGGAGCGATGCGGCAAGGCTTTCCGTAACTGGAGCACACCGTGTCGAGGCGAGTGTGCGACGCGAGCAGTTAGGCACATTGCTCGCAGAAGCTGGCTTTCCGCGGACGACCCTTCCAGCTTCGATCGACAACGCGCCGATCTCGCTCGTGACGCCGCGGGGCGTGCGCGCCGAGTTTGGACATTGTCCCGCACCCGTCGCCAATACGATTCAGGCGCAAATCCAGGGGCCGCCGCCATCCTCCACTGACAATGGCAACTGCGTCGTCCTCACCGAGACGCCGCTCGCCGCGGTCTCGGTGCCTGCCGCCCTCGATACGTCAGCGGTAATGACAATTGCCCTCGAGCTGTCGGGCATGAGTCCGAATCAGGCACGCGACTTCCGACGACTCTTCGGCTGGTCGTCTGCGGCGACGATCGCGCCTCCGAGGTTCATGCGTTCGTACGAGATCACCTCTGTCGGTGGCGCACCGGCGATTCTGATGATCACCGGTGGACGTCGAGGGCCCACGTACGTACTCGCGTGGGTGCGAGACGGCATCGTGTTCACGCTCACCGGCTATGGGAGCTCCGCCGACGCGGCCTCCCTGGCCGCTTCCGTGAGCTGATGCCGGACGCGACACCTTCTCCACGAGCCCCGCGCCTCGCAATCGAGACGCGCAACCTGCGCAAAGAGTTCGGCACGCAGGTCGCCGTGCGCAACTTGACCCTGAGTGTGCGCGAGGGCGAGATCTTCGGCTTCCTCGGTCCGAACGGTGCCGGGAAGAGTACGTCGATCAAGATGTTGCTCGGCATCGTTAGGCCCACCGCTGGCGAGGGCACGGTGTTCGGCGCGCCAATCGGAGACGTAGCCGTTCGCCGTCATATCGGCTTCCTGCCGGAAGACTTTCGGTTCTATGAATGGTTGACGGCGCTCGAGCTGCTCGAGCTGCACGGTCGGCTTGCCGGGATGACGACACCGAGTGCTCGGGCGCGAGCGCCCGAGGTTCTCGAGCTCGTCGGGATCGCCGCGCACGCGCGTCGCCGGCTGCGCGGATTCTCAAAGGGCATGCTCCAGCGACTCGGCCTCGCGCAGGCGCTCATCCATGAGCCACGCATCCTATTCCTCGACGAGCCGACTTCCGGACTCGACCCGATGGGTCGACGATTGGTCAGAGACATCATCCGTGCTCAGCGCGATCGCGGCGTCACCGTGTTCCTGAATTCACATCTGCTGAGTGAGATCGAAGTCACGTGCGACCGCGTCGCATTCATCAGCAATGGCGAGATCGTAGCCAGTCGAGATCTCACCGCCTCGGAGAATGGAAGCGCGAGGCGAATACGCATTCGAGCCCGGAACATGACGGCCGCGATGTTGGACAATCTGTCCGCGTACATGACGACGCCGATCCAGCCAGAGTCGCGTACTGATGAATACACCTTCGACATATCCGCCGAAGATGTTCTACCTGAGATCATTCGTCGCCTGACGTTGAGCGGCGCTGACCTCTTCCAGGTGTCGCCGGAACCCACGTCGCTCGAAGACACGTTCATGCGCCTCGTAGGCGAGGACCGCGGCCTATGAGACCGCTTCTGATCATGGCGGGCGTCACCTTTCGCGAGGCCGCTCGACGGCGGATCCTCTGGACAGCGCTGGGCGCGGCCGTGTTGCTGCTCGCGATCTTCGCGATCGCGCTCCGATTACAGGTTCTGGAATTTCAGGGCCGGCCAATGTCGCCATTCGTACGATATCAGGTCGAGAGCGGCATGCTCATGGTCGGCCTCTACATCTGTGATCTGTTCGCGGTCGTGAT
>DATEHJ010000146.1:0-3236 GCA_035279645.1 Gemmatimonadaceae bacterium | reverse complement strand
TGGCGACACGGGCGGGAAGCTGTAGAGAAGATGCCAAATCGCTGAACCGGTGAAGCCGTTGACGACGTGGACGCCAAGCTTGGCCGCGGCGCGCGCCGTATTCTTCATCTCGTCCGCGGCGCGCTGCCGCACGCCGTCGGGACGGCCGTCCCCCCACACGCGCGGCGGCACGATGCTCTTGTGCCGCTCGTCGATGCGGTCGCACACGGCCTGCCCAACGAGGTGATTAGCAATCGCGAACACCTCGAGGTCGTAACGCGCCAGCAATTCGCGCCGCTGATCGCAGTAGCGATTGTCCTCGAGCGCGCGATCGACGTCGAAGTGGTCGCCCCAGCAGGCGAGCTCGAGGCCGTCGTATCCCCACTCCCGCGCTTTCTTCGCAAGCGTCTCCAACGGCAGATCGGCCCACTGGCCGGTGAACAGTGTTACGGGTCGCGTCATGATCGGAGTGCGAATCAGGTTAGTGTGTGTTCAACTCGATCCAATCGGCATTGCGGCCGCTGGCGACGGCGCCGAGGATGAACCGGACGCCGGCGAGCCCATCTTCGACCGTCGGGAAGTCGAGGTCGAGCGGGTCCGATTCCTCGTCAGCTACGCGCGCACCGATGGTGCGCATCGCGTTCGCGTAGACGTTGGCGAAGGCCTCGAGAAACGCCTCGGGATGGCCCGAGGGAAGGCGCGTCGCGTGTTGCGCGGCGGCGGAGAGAAAGGGATGTCCGGGCTTGTACACTTCCGTGGGACGGTCGGCGCGCCGCACGACGAGAGTGTTCGGCTCCTCTTGACGCCACTCGAGCGACGCCTCTGTGCCGTAGACGCGCAAACTGAGACGATTCTCCTCACCCAACGAGATCTGCGAACAAAAGAGCACGCCTTTCGCCCCGCCGCGAAATCGCAACAGAAGGTTAGCGTCGTCGTCAACGCGGCGGCCTTCGACGAAGGTGGTCACCTCCGCGCAGAGCGCCTCGATCTCGAGACCGGTGACATAGCGCGCCAGCTGCTCGGCGTGCGAGCCGATGTCGCCGAGGGCGCCTGCTCCGGCGCGCGCGGGATCGGTGCGCCAGTCGGCCTGCTTCTGGCCCGTGGCCTCGACCAACGTCGAGAGCCAGCCTTGCGAGTACTCGGCGACGACCTTGCGGACGTGACCGAGCTTGCCGTCGCGCACGAGGGCGCGGGCGTGCTTCACGAGTGGGTAGCCGCTGTAGTTGTGCGTCAGCGCGAAGACGACGTCGTGCTGGCGCACGAGCCGGCAGAGTGCCTGCGCGTCCTCGAGCGTCGTCGTCATCGGCTTGTCGCAGATGACGTGAATGCCACGCTCGATGAAGGCGCGGGCGGCAGGGAAGTGGATGTGGTTCGGCGTGACGATCGAGACGAAATCGATGCGCTCGTCCGCGGCCAGAGATGCCTCGCGTTCGGCCATTGCCTCGTAGCTGTCGTAGACGCGTTTGGGATCGAGATGGAGCTCGCGTCCCTGCGCGCGGGACTTGTCGCGGTCCGAGGAGAAGGCGCCGGCGACGAGGGTTGCCAGACCATCGAGAGTGGCGGCGCGCCGGTGCACGGCGCCGATGAAGGCGCCGGGGCCGCCACCGACCATGCCGAAACGAAGCTTGCGTTCGAGGGGGAGGGGCATCGCGATCTTTTGGACGACGAAAGGAAATGGTCAGTCGTGTGCGGCTATGACTTACCCATTCTTCTTTCGTGCCGCGAGGTCACCTGCGACATCTGTTGGACAGACTGGACGCGACGCCCACGTCGGTCGCGCGGAGTCATCGTTGATTGCCCTTGCAGAAAGACGTCGATGGGCGGCGCGGAATCCGAGCGATGACCGGTTCGACATCGCCTGCCTACCGCCTCAGTGGCAAGAATGTTCACGGCGACCTCCGTCGCGAGCCGCTGATGTAGCGGTGAGTTGCCGCTGACGAGATGAGGCTAGCGTGGCTCTCAAATCCAACCGGAGCCACCATGCCCAACCCTACCATCTCAATCGAGAATCTCCTTCTCGAGCTGCGACTCGCCGCGGGTCGCGGCGCCGCAGCGCTGATCGTCGGCATCGTTCTCGCGGCCTGCAGTTCGTCCGGGAGCAACACGACCCAACCTCCTCCGGCGACGCCGTCGATCGACATCTCCCTCTCGCCGACCGCGGTATCCGTCTCTCAAGGCCAAAGCGGGACGGCGACCGCCACGGTCAACCGCACCAACTTCACCGGTTCCGTTACCCTCACCGCGGAAGGGCTTCCGACTGGAGTCTCCGCGTCGTTCAATCCTCCCTCGCTCGCGAACGGGGTCGCGTCGAGCGTCCTCACGCTCACCGCGGCCGCGAGCGCCCCACCCACGAACCTTGTCCCGCTGTCGGCGCGAGTCGTTCGAGCCAAGGCGTCATCCGCCGCGGCCTCGACCAACTCGTCCAGCTCCAGCGCGTCCGTAACGATTCGCGCCACCGGATCCGGTGTATCCGACAAGACTGTGGCGCTGTCGCTCTCCGTCGTCGTGGCGGGAGGCTACACGCTCAGTGCATCGCCCGCATCGCTCAGCATGCAGCAGGGTGGCAACGGCTCGAGCACGATCAACATTGCGCGTTCTGGCGGCTTTGCCGGCACCGTCGCACTCAGCGTGACTGGAGCGCCGACAGGGGTGACTGCCACGTTCAATCCAACCAGTACCAGCGGCAACTCCTCCTCGCTGTCGGTCGCGGCGGCAGCGAGTACCGCGCCAGGCAATTACGCTCTCACGGTCACCGGGACATCAGCGGGTCTCGGCAATCAGTCGACGACGGTGAACGTTACGGTTACCGCGCTCACGTCCTCGTCCGTCCAGTATTGCTCGAGCGACACGCCGATCTGGTTTGGCTACCAGAATGACGGTGCGTCGTGGGTCCGCGTCGCCGTCGGCGCGAACAACACCTTCACCTTCAGCGCGACGCCGAAGGTGGCGATCGCCGCGGTAACGCAGAGTGGCTCCGGGCAAACGGCCTCGTACGATCTCACGGTCGTCTATACGACGCCGGCGGAGATTGGCGCACTCGCCGGAGCGATCTGCGCACAGCAGGGTGGCTCGAAGCAGCTGAACGGAAGCGTTGCCGGGCTTGCGGTCACCGAGGCGGCGCAGATCGCCATGGGGAGCAGCTCGGCGTTTGCTCTCAGCACGCCAGGCACATTCACACTCTCCAATCTCCCCGACGGAGCGCTCGATCTCGTGGCGGGACGATTCCCCTTCGGCGACCCGAACACGCTCGCGCCGAA
>DATEHJ010000145.1:0-13194 GCA_035279645.1 Gemmatimonadaceae bacterium | reverse complement strand
GAGGCTCCGCCTCGCAATATCATCGTGCTGCCGATCCTTTTCGAAGGAGAGGTGAAGGCCGTTATCGAGTTGGCGAGCTTCCTCCCATTCAGCACGATCCACCAGACGTTCCTGGATCAGTTGGCCGAATCGATCGGCGTCGTGCTGAACATGATTCAGGCGAACATGCGCACCGAGGAGCTGCTCGAGCAGTCGCAGAAGCTCACGCAGGAGCTGCAGAGCCAGTCGAAGGAGCTGCAGCAACAGCAGGATGAGCTGAAGCGGTCGAATACGGAGCTCGAGGCGCAAGCCCGCACTCTGCGTCAGTCCGAGGAGCTGCTCAAGGATCAGCAGGAGGAATTGCAGCAGGTCAACGAGGAGCTGGAGGAAAAGGCAAGCCTGCTCGCGGAACAGAACACGAAAGTGGAGCAGAAGAACCGCGAAGTAGAATCCGCGCGGCAAGCGCTCGAGGAGAAGGCGCAGCAGCTCTCGGTCAGCTCGAAGTACAAGAGCGAGTTTCTCGCGAACATGAGCCACGAGCTGCGGACGCCCCTCAACTCACTTCTCATCCTCGCCAAGCTGCTGACCGAGAACAAAGACAAGAATCTCAGCGGCAAGCAGGTGGAGTTCGCGCAGACGATCTATTCGTCGGGCACCGATCTTCTCAACTTGATCAACGACATTCTCGACCTGTCCAAGGTCGAGGCGGGAAAGATGGAGGTGAACGCGTCGGACGTGTCGATGCGCGACGTGACGGACTTTGTCGAGCGCACGTTCCGGCCGGTCGCCGAGCAGAAGAGTCTCGCTCTCTCGGTCGAGGTCGCGTCCGACACGCCGTCGCCGATCCACACGGACGGCCAGCGACTCCAGCAAGTGCTCAAGAACCTGTTGTCGAACGCGGTCAAGTTCACCGAGCGTGGGGGCGTCACGCTGTCGATCCGTCGCTCCGAGAAGAGCCGTCGTTTCGCGTCGCGGACGCTGGATCGCGCCGATGAGGTGATCGCGTTTGCGGTGAAGGACACGGGGATCGGCATCCCGCGCGACAAGCAACAACTCATCTTCGAGGCGTTCCAGCAGGCGGACGGTACGACGAGCCGGAAGTACGGAGGCACGGGTCTCGGCCTGTCGATCAGCCGAGAGATTGCGCGTCTCCTCGGTGGCGAGATTCACGTCGAGAGCACGCCGGCGCAAGGGAGCATCTTCACGCTTTATCTGCCCGTTCGCTATCAGGGGGACGATCGGTGGCGTGTCGAGGAGGGATCGGCCCCGGCGGTGCGTCACGAGCGCGTTCGAACACCGTCGTCGCCGTCGGAGCGCGTGACGACGTCCTCGACCGCTACGGCGGACGTGCGGAACGAGCCACCGGATTCGTGGCGGCTGCCCGACCTTTCGTCGATCGGCATGGAAGAGGAGCCTAACGAGAGCGGCGTCGGCACGATGGCGCCACCGGTGGAGGAGGCGCCGCGGCCTCGCGGCTTCGAGGACGATCGCGACGCGCTGCACCCGGGTGATCGCATCGTCTTGATCATGGAAGACGACGCGACCTTCGCGCACATCCTGCTCGATCTCGCGCGGGACAAGGGATTCAAGGGGATTGTCGGCCACGACGGCAAGGCCGGTCTGCAGCTCGCACACACCTATCGACCCGACGCGATCACGCTCGATATCGACATGCCAGGGATCGATGGGTGGGCGGTGCTCGACCGGCTCAAGCATCATCCCGACACGAGGCACATTCCAGTTCACATCATCACCGGCATTCGTGAGCGCCAGCAAGGGATGAAGGCGGGGGCGATCGCGTATCTCGAGAAACCCGTCACGCACGAAGCGCTCGACGATTCCTTCAATCGCATCGCGCAGTTCATCGATCAGCAGGTGAAGCATTTGCTCATCGTCGAGGATGATGACGTGCAGCGCGAGAGCGTGATCGAGCTCATCGCGCACGAGGACGTCGAGATCACCGCGGTCGCGACGTCGGCCGAAGCCCTGCACGAGCTCGCCAAGAAGCACTACGACTGCATGGTGCTCGACCTTGGCCTCAAGGGCAGTCAGGATGGTTTCGAACTGCTCGAGACGGTAAAGGCGGATCCGGCGATACGAGACCTGCCGATCATCATCTACACCGGCAAGGAGCTGACGCGCGAGGAGGAGACGCGGCTACGACGATTCGCCGACACAATCATCATCAAGGACGTCAAGAGCCCCGAGCGACTCCTCGACGAGACGGCGCTGTTCCTCCATCGCGTCGAGGCGAAGCTCCCCGAGCAGAAGCGCCGCATGCTGGAGCGGCTGCATAACGCGGACGCGGTATTCGCCGGGAAACACGTCCTCATCGTCGATGATGACGTGCGAAACATCTTCTCGCTGACGAGCGTCCTCGAGGACCACGGGATGCGCGTCTCGTTCGCGGAAAACGGCAGGTACGCGATCGACTTGCTCGAGAAAACGCCGGACGTCGATCTCGTCCTGATGGACGTGATGATGCCGGAAATGGATGGCTACGAAACGACGCGTGCGATCCGTCAACTTCAGGAATTCCGCAATCTGCCGATCATCGCGCTCACCGCCAAGGCGATGAAAGGCGACCGCGAGAAGTGCATCGCCGCCGGTGCCTCCGACTACATCACGAAGCCCGTCGATACCGAGCAGCTTCTGAGCCTGATGCGGGTATGGTTGTACCGGTAACGCCGGGCAAAGCACTCACGGGTCCACCCGTCGCTTACAGCTCCGATCTCGAGCGAGTCGAGATCGAGTTGTTGCTCGAGGGGATCTTTCGGCACTACGGCTTCGACTTTCGTTCGTATGCCTACGCGTCGATTCGCCGTCGTTTATGGAAACGCATCGAGGCCGAAGGGCTGCGCACGATCTCGGAGTTGCAGGCGCGGGTGCTGCACGATTCCGAAACGATGGAGCGCTTGCTGCTCGATCTGTCGGTAAATGTGACCGCGATGTTTCGCGACGCGGGTTTCTATCGAGCCTTTCGTCAGATCGCGATTCCGCTGCTGCGGACATGGCCATTCATTCGCATCTGGCACGCGGGCTGTTCCACTGGCGAGGAAGTGTTTTCGATGGCCATTCTTCTCACTGAGGAGGGGCTGTACGATCGATCCCGCATCTACGCGACGGACATCAATGATGTCGTTCTGCAGCAGGCGAAGGCGGGGATCTTCCCGCTGAATCGCATGCAGGAGTACACGGAGAACTACATCCGCGCCGGCGGCGCTCACTCCTTCTCCGAGTATTACACGGCAAAATATGACGGCGCGCTCTTCAGTCCGACCCTCACGCGCAACGTGGTGTTCTCGCAACACAACCTCGTCACGGATCGCTCGTTCGCGGAGTTCAACGTTGTTTTCTGCCGCAATGTTTTGATCTATTTCGACCGCGAGCTGCAGGACCGCGTCCACGCGCTGTTCTATGAAAGTCTCTCGATGTTCGGCGTGCTGGCCCTCGGCTCGAAGGAGACGCTGCGGTTTTCGAAGTATGAGCCTTGCTATGAGAAGCTCCACACGCGGGAAAAGATGTATCGGAAGGTGAAGTAATCTCTCGGCATTCAGCCGTGACATATTCGATCGTGGTTGTTGGCACATCGTGGGGAGGGCTCAACGCACTGCGTGAGCTGGTGGGAAAACTGCCAGCGGGCTTTCGCGTTCCTACAGTGGTCGTGCAGCACCGGCATCGGGACTCGGATCAGCTGCTGAGCACGTTTTTGCAAGAGCGCACGAAACTCACGGTCGCGGAGGTCGAGGACAAAATGCCGATCGAGCCGGGAATGCTGTTCATCGCCCCAGCCGACTACCATTTGCTCATCGATCGCAATGTTTTCTCGCTGACCACGGACGCGCCGGTTCGGTACAGCCGTCCGTCGATCGACGTGACCTTCTATTCCGCGGCCGACGCGTATGCCGCAGCGACGATCGGCGTGGTGCTGACGGGCGCCAACGAGGACGGATCGCGCGGACTCCGGCGTATCTTCGATCGCGGCGGCCTTACGCTCATCCAGGATCCGAGTACCGCCGAGATGTCGGCGATGCCGACGGCGGCGATCCGCTGTGTGCCGGATGCGCGCGTCGAGAGCATCGCTGGGATCGCGGCGGCGCTCGCCGAGCTCGATGCGGATGCAACGAGTGGGCGCGAAAGCACCGCTCGCACTGGCTTCCGGCCGCGGGCGGTTGACCCGCCACGCGCCGTGCGGCCGGGAGACGCATGAGCGCGGGCCGCTCGGCGCCTAACGGCAACCGATCGCCCGCGCGACAGCCAATGGCGCCGGTGACGACGGAGCAGGTCGACATTCTCATCGTCGATGACCGCGCCGAAAACCTGCTCGCGCTCGAGGCGATTCTCGAGCCGCTGCATCAACGCCTCGTGCGGGCCGCATCAGGCGAGGAAGCGCTGCGCCGGCTCCTCGAGCGCGACGTCGCGTTGATCTTACTCGACGTCCAGATGCCGGCGATGAACGGCTTCGAGACCGCACGATTGATCAAGTCCCGCGAGCGCACGAAATACATCCCGATCATCTTCCTCACCGCGATCAGCAAGGAGGAGGCGTACGTGTTCGAGGGATATTCCGTCGGCGCGGTGGACTATCTCTTCAAGCCGTTCCAGCCGGCCATCCTTCGGTCGAAGGTCGCGGCGTTCGTCGACCTGTACGTCCGTCAGCGAAACGTCGCCGCGAAAGAAGCACTGGTACGCGAGAGCGAGCGGCGCGAGATGGAGCTGCGCCACATGCGCGAGCTCTGGGAATCTCAAGCGCGCTTTCGCGAAGTTGTCACGTCCGCCCTCGACGCGATCATTCTCTTCGACGCCGCGGGCACGATCACGCTCTTCAATTCCGCGGCCGAGCTGATGTTTCGTCGCACGAGCGCGGACGCGGTCGGTACTCCAATTGCCGGTCTGTTTGCCGACGAGGCGCAAGCGGTTCGCATGCTTCGCGTCTTTGCCGAAGGGCGCGACGGGGAGGATCCGCTGGGCGGCAACACCGGGGTCGGCGTGCGCGCGCTTACGGCGCTCCGCGCGAGCGGCGAGTCATTTCCGATCGAGGCGTCGGTGTCGATGCTCAAGTCGCCGCGCGACACCACCTACACGCTCATCGTGCGCGACGTATCGGAGCGCGTGCGTCATGAAGAAATGCTCAAGCAGCAAGCCGTCTCGCTGGCGAACACGATGAGCGAGCTCAAGGCGCTCAACGACGAGTTGAACGAGCGGCAGCAGGACCTCGAGCGCGCGATGACGGCGCGCAGCCGCTTCTATGCGTCGATGAGCCATGAGCTGCGCACGCCGATCAACGCGGTCCTCGGCTACAGCACGCTGCTGCTCGAGGACATTTATGGTCCGCTCAACGAGAAGCAGCGTGAGGGAATCGAGCGAACGCACAAAGCCGCGAAGCACCTCCTCGAGCTGGTGAACGACGTACTCGATCTCTCGAAGATCGAAGCAGGCAAGATCGACCTCCGCCTGCAGCCCGTGACATTTCCGTCCATCATCGAGGACCTGTTCGTCACGGTGCGGCCGCTTGCCGACCAGTACGGATCGTCGTTACGGATCGAACACACCGGCGAACCGCTTCGCATCGTGTCCGATCCGCGACGTCTTCGGCAGATTCTCCTCAACTTGCTCTCGAACGCGATCAAGTTCGGCGGCGGCAAGCCGATTCGCGTCGTGTTGGCACGACGCGACGACGGTGGCGTTGTCGTCGACGTCATTGACGAAGGCGAGGGAATCGCGCCCGCGGATCAAGAGCGCATCTTTCAAGAGTTCGTGCAATTGGGCAAAACGCAGCTCACCGAAGGCACCGGACTCGGGCTGCCCATCTCGCGCCGGCTCGCGGAACTCCTACGCGGCTCGCTGACACTGCACTCCGAGCTCGGCAAGGGCAGTTCGTTCCGTCTCTCACTGCCGTTGACAGAAGAGCGCGCCGTACGAATCGCCGATCAGGATTTGACGCCACCGCCAAGCAACGATCGCGTCGCGAGCGCGCCGGACGGCGTCGATGATGCCTCCGGGACGCACGCGGCAAGTCGAATGGCGAGCTAAATCGACAATCAGCGAGTTAGTGACGGGCGTCACGCTTTCAACGCGCGTCAACCTCTGAACAAACTCGAGCGTCGTCGGTATATTCTCGCACTATGCGTGTGTTGTGTATTGGTCGGCATCCGTTTCTCAGCGATCATCTCTGTCGGTTCTTCGCCGCACTGGGTGTGCATGCCCGCCCAGTTGTCGGACTCGACAAGGCAATCGATGCCGCGGCGCGATATCAGCCGGATGCGATCGTTTGCGATTATGACCTGCTCGCTACGATTCGACTCGATGGTTGGGAGCGCGATCCACTGCTGTCCCGCTTGCCGGTGATCGCAGTGAGCTTGACACGACGGCCCGAAGAAGTGCATTTGCTCGATGTGAATGGCATCGCGGGCTTTCTCTATTTGCCGACGCTCGAACGCGAGCAAGCATTGCGAATGCTCGGTGCTGCGGCTTCGTGGAGGCGCGCTGCGGTACCTGCGCCCCCGTCGCTGTCCTGGCCCGCGCCTCGCGCGCGAATTCCCTCGTGACTTTTTAGGATGTAGACGTGAATCACGACGATCGGGACGTTACGGAAACGTCCCGCCTGTCGGCCGCGCGGGTGCGGCCGGCCGATGACCGCCGTCAGACCAGTGATTCGGGGGATCGCTCCCGAGTGCGCGAAACCGACACGACGTCGAAGGCGCTGCCGCCGCATGCGGACTCACTTCCCATGCGCCCCATACGCGTCGATGCCGCGTCGGTGGTAAACGCACTCGGAAGCGCCATCGCCGTCATCGGCTCGGACTGGCGCATCCAAATGATGAATCGGCAGTGGGAACGCATCTTCGGTCGTTCCGCCGCCGAATGCGCGCGGCGAGACCTCTTCGCCGCGTTTCCTTTTTTCGCCGAAGAGCATGCCGCGAGCATGCTTCGCGCGGCGCGCGCCGATGGCGCGACACGGCATTTCGATCTCGAGGTGCCGCCTCCGGATGCGCTCGGCGTCGAGCGGTACGGCGTGCGCGTCGTCTGCAACGACGATGAGCAGTTGGTGATCGAGGTGACGGAATCGGCGGCAACGAGCGGGAGCGAAGCCGCCGAGCATAACGCGGAGAACGCATCCTTACGTCGACTCGCTCGGCAAATGGCCGCGATCGCCGATTCCGGCGAGCTGCTCGATCTCTTGTGTTCGGCTGCGTCTGAACAGTGCGACGCAACCGGGGCGGCGGTGTTACGCGGAGCCGGGAGCGAGGGAGAGGTCGTCGCCGCCGCCGGCGCAATGACGCTGGGACGCGAGCGTCGGTTTCCGCTCGACGGCTCGGTGGCAAAGGAAGCCCTCGAGAGTCGCGACGTCGTCTCGGTGGAAAATTTCACCGCGGCGCAGCGTCCGCTGGCACGCATCGTTCCCGAGTTGCAGATCGGCCCGATGCTCGCGGCGCCGCTCGTGGCACACGACCGCTTGTTAGGCATCCTGACCGTCGTGCGCGGCGAGCGGGCACCGGCATTCTCATCCCTCGAGGCGCAACGCTTACGCGTCATCGCCGACCACGCCGCGCTCGCAATGTGGAAAGCTGAGCTGCTCGAGCAGTCGCGCGCGGCAGATCGCGCCAAGGGGCGCTTTCTCGCCACCATTTCGCACGAGCTCCGCACACCGCTTACCGCCCTCACCGGCTATGAGGAGCTCCTCGCGGACGAGGTCCTTGGCCCCCTCACCGAGCCGCAGACCGACGTGCTCGAGCGCATGCGTTCGGTGACGCACCATCTGACGGTGATGATCGAGGAGGTGCTGGCCTTCTCGAGTATCGAGGCCGGCCGTGAAGTCGTTAGGCCGACGGAGTTCCTCGCCGACGATCTGGTGCGCGCGGCGGCGGCCATCGTCGATCCGCTCGCGCGGCAGAAGCGGCTACGCCTGACCTGCGATCTGCCAGCGGATCCCATTCGGGTCACGAGCGACATCGACAAGGTCCGTCAGATCGTCGTGAATCTTGCCGGCAATGCCGTCAAGTTCACCGATCGCGGTGAGGTGCGGATCGCGCTGAGCGAGATCCACTCGTTAGGCGAGGCCGATGGCGAAGACCGCCGCGAGATCCGCTTCGCGGTGACGGACACGGGCGCGGGCATCGCTCCCGAGGACGCTCGGCGACTCTTCCGTCCATTCTCTCAAGTGGACGCCGGCCTCACCCGACGGCACGGCGGTACGGGGCTCGGTCTCTACATCTCGCAGCGGCTGGCGCAGCTCTTGGGTGGACGCATCGACGTCGAGAGCGAGATCGATGTCGGATCGACGTTCACGCTGGCCATTCCAGCCGACTAGCCTCGACAGCCTAGGTGCAGATCCCTGGTGCTTCGCTCCTCGGGACGACATCCACTGTCATTCCGAGCGAAGCGAGGAGTCGGCACCCACCTGCGGTCGAATCCGGATTTGACGGCTACATTTCACGCACGTTTGCCTTTCCGTCACATGAGCTCTTTACCGATTACGAGCGCCTTCAACGATGGATACGTCGCGGAGATGTATGACGCGTATCGCCGCGATCCATCATCCGTCGACGAATCCTGGCGTCAATTCTTTCGCTTTGCCGAATCGCTCGCCGGCACGACAGCACCAACTGCCATCGACGAGTCGCTGCTCCGCAAGGTCGCGGGTGCCGCGGCTCTGCTTGGCGCGATCCAACGGTACGGCCACCTCGCCGTTCAGCTCGATCCTTTAGGCACGCCGCCGCTGGGCGCCGCCGAGCTCAAGCCGGAGTTCCACGGCATCACCGAGAGCGACCTCGCGGACATCCCGGCGACCGCACTCGCCGATGCGCACATTGGCACCCGGCTTACCGGTACCGCCGCCGACGTCGTCGCACGCATGCGCGACCTGTACTGCGGCACGATCGGATTCGAATTCGATCATCTCGAAGAGGAGGCGGAGCGCGACTGGTTCCGCCGCGCGATCGAGGAACGACAGGTCACGGCGCCGCTGACGCCTGGCGAGAAACGCTACGTGTTGCAGCGTCTCACGGACGTCGACGGCTTCGAGCGCTTTCTCGGCCTCGCGTTCGTGAACGTGAAGCGCTTCTCGATCGAAGGAGTCGACGCGCTAGTGCCGATGATCGACGAGGCGATCGAGCGCGGGGCGCGGGCAGGCGCTCGGTCGCTCGTCGTTGGGATGGCGCATCGCGGCCGGCTGAACGTGCTCACGCACATTCTCAACAAGCCCCCACAAGCACTGTTCGAGGAATTCCTTGGTCACCACGGTGACACCAACTCCGCGAGTGGTAGCGGGGATGTGAAGTATCACCTCGGCTACCGCAGCGAGCGGGAGATAGAAGGTGTGGGCACGGTGGAGCTCGAGCTCACGCCCAATCCGAGCCACCTCGAGTTCGTAAATCCGGTGCTTCAGGGGGCGGCGCGCGCAAAGCAGCGCGTCGATGGGGGCGCGCCGGGCGAGCGCGAAGAATCGAAGGTGTTGCCGATAGTCGTGCACGGCGACGCGGCGTTTCCAGGAGAAGGGGTTGTCGCGGAAACGCTAAACTTGGCGAAGCTCGAGGGCTATCGCGTCGGCGGAACGCTGCACATCATCGCCAACAATCAGGTCGGCTTCACGACCGACCCGCCGCAGAGCCGTTCGACGTACTACGCGAGCGATCTGGCGAAGGGATTCGAGATTCCGGTGGTGCACGTGAATGCCGACGACGCCGAGGCATGCATTCAGGCGGTTCGGCTCGCGATCGCGTATCGACAGCGCTTTCATAAAGATTTCCTCATCGACGTCGTCGGCTATCGCCGGCACGGGCATAACGAGGCCGATCAGCCTGCGTTTACGCAGCCGAAGCTGTACGAGCTGATCAAGTCGCATCCGTCGCCGCGCGAGGTGTGGGGCGCGCGGCTCGTTCGCGAGCGCGTTGTGACTGAAGACGACGTCCAGGACATGGATCGCGAGGTCGCCGATGAGCTCGAGCGCACGTTCGCCGCGACCAAGAACGCTGACACCGACGAATATCCGGCCGCGGTGCGCCACGAGGAGCCTAGCCTTGCCGAGACGCGCGAGACAGCGGTGCGCTCGGAGCAACTCGTCGCGCTCAACGAGCAATTGCTCCAGTGGCCCTCCACGTTCAAACTCCACCCAACACTCCAGCGAACGCTGCCACGTCGGCGCGACGCCATTCACAACGGCGGTATCGACTGGGGACATGCCGAGGCGCTCGCGTTCGCGTCGCTGCTCTCGGATGGTCTGAACGTGCGCCTCACCGGTCAGGACACGGAGCGTGGCACCTTCTCGCATCGTCAGGCGGTGTTGCACGACGCGAACACCGGCGAGCGTTACACTCCGCTCGGCAAACTTCCGCAAGCGCGCGGGACCTTCGAGATCTACAACAGCCCGCTCTCCGAGACGGCGGTGATGGGCTTCGAGTATGGCTTCAGCACCGCTGCACCTAACGATCTCGTACTTTGGGAGGCGCAGTTCGGCGATTTCGCGAACGTCGCGCAACCGATCGTTGATCAGTTTCTCGCCGCCGATCGCGCGAAATGGGGACAGGACTCCGGCCTCGTACTGCTCCTGCCGCACGGCTACGAGGGGCAGGGTCCAGAGCACTCCAGCGCGCGTCTCGAGCGATACCTGCAGCTGTGTGCCGAGAACAATCTGATCGTCGCATACCCGTCGAGTCCCGCCCAGTACTTCCACGTGCTGCGACGGCAGGCAATGCGGTCGCCTAAGCGGCCGCTCATTCTGATGCAGCCGAAGTCGTTGCTGCGCCTACCGGCGGCCGCATCGAAGCTCGAGGAGCTCGCGACGGGCAACTTCCGCCCCGTCATCGACGACCCGTCAGCAGATCGCCGCCGCGACGACGTGCGACGCCTCGTTTTCTGCTCTGGGAAGCTGTATTACGACCTCATCGAGAAACCGCGCCCGGCCGGGATCGCAATCGTTCGCATCGAGGAGCTTTATCCCTGGCCGCAGGATGTCGCACGCATCGTCGACAGCTACTCGAACGTCGAGGAGGTTGTTTGGGCGCAGGAAGAACCAAAAAACATGGGCGCGTGGACCTACGTGTCGCCGCGCATGCGTGCTGACATCGGGACGATGCTTCCCCTGCGCTACATCGGCCGACCGGAGCGCGCGGCGCCCGCCGAAGGCTATCACAACTCGCACGTGCAGGAGCAGTCGCGCATCGTCAGTGATGTGCTGACCGTTCCAGCACCATCGGGACGACGAAAGGCCGGAATAGCGCGCTGAGCGCGGCGCGCGGAACATGACGCAGAATCGAGGCGCGGGGCGAGCCGGCGGTCGGCTTTCGCCTCGCTTTGCTTTCCTGACATTTTCCAAGCAAGCCGCGCTGCCAACTCTGGCGCGCGTCCATACTTTTCGACGCATGATTCGACGCAGACTCATCGCGGTGTTGGCCGCCGCTCTCACCCTCGCATCGCGCGCTTCCGCTCAGCAAGGCGGCGCCGGCGAGCTTGGAGAGCTCATTCACGGTCTGGGCGTCAACACGCGCGTGCTCGTGATTGGCGCGCACCCGGACGACGAGGATACGCAACTCATTACCTGGCTTGCGCGTGGTCGGCAGGTCGAAACGGCGTATCTGTCCCTGACGCGCGGCGACGGCGGGCAGAATCTCATCGGCAACGAGCTTGGCGAGGCACTGGGAGCCATTCGTACGGAGGAGCTCCTTGCCGCGCGCCGCATCGACGGCGGACATCAGTATTTCACGCGAGCGTACGACTTCGGCTTCTCGAAGAGTGCGGAAGAGACCTACCAGCACTGGCCGAAGGATTCGATCCTGCGCGATGTAGTCAGCGTCGTGCGCGACTTTCGGCCACATGTGATTGTCGCGGTATTCAGCGGTACACCGCGCGACGGACATGGCCATCACCAGGTTTCCGGTCTCCTCGCGCGCGAGGCATTCGATCTCGCCGGCGACAGCATTCGCATGCCGAGCACCGTCACACATGGAAGAGCACCGTGGACGCCGCTCGCGTTCTATCGATCGTCGCGCTTTGGCGGCGAGTCCACGTACCGCTTCGATGTCGGCGAGTACTCACCCCTTCGCGGCGAGTCGTACGCGGAGATCGCCGCCGAGAGTCGCTCACAACACAAGTCGCAGGCATTCGGCTCGTTGCACCGCAAGGGTGTGACCATGGATGGTGTGCGGCTCGAGGCGTCGCATATCGCTTCGCTCACTCCGGGAAAGACGGCAGCGTCGTTGTTTGATGGCATCGATACGACGTGGACTCGCGTGGTGCGCGAAACGCGAGGTTCGTCGGCCGCGATCGACTCGATCCCCACGGCCATCGCGGCGGTGCGGCGCGCGTATGATCCCTTCGGGCCGGAAAAGCTGCTCGAGCCATTGGGCCACGTTAGGCAACTCATCACGAGCGCGCGCAACGCGCGCGATCGGGACGCGGAGGCGGTGCTGACCGAGCTCGAGCGGCGCGTCGATCGCGCGATCGTGCTTGCCGCCGGAATGGGAATCGAGGCCGTTGTCGACCACGAAACATGGGCAGTCGAGGAGCCGGTGCGGGTTGCGGCGAACGTGTTCGATCGGAGCGGCGCGCTGCCACTGAACGCCGGCGTCTCGTTCAATGGTCACACGCCAGCGGCACGGGGCGTTCGGTCGGTTGCGCCACTCACGAGCGGACAATGGAGCGACACGTTAGGCGCCGACGCGTTGTCGCCCGACGAACCGTGGTGGCTCCTGCGCCCTCGCACCGGAGACATCTTCGGTACGCCGATTCTCGCCACGCCGGAAGATCGAATGCATGGACTCGCCGCGAACGTCTCGGGCGATGTCGCTGGCGTCCCCTTCACCGCGACACAGCCCGTCGTCTACCGCTTCGCGGACCCCATAAAGGGCGAAATCCAACGCCCGATCGCGCTGGTGCCCGCGATCAGCGTCACCGTCGATCAGCCGATACAGTATGTGCCGGCGAATCACCCCTTCGAGCGCGTCGTCAGGGTCGAGCTCCGATCGGCGAGCAACCATCCGCGCTCGGTACGGGTCGCGCTGGCATTACCGCGCGGCCTAACGGCTGACTCGACCTCTCAGACGATCGGACTCCCCGATTACGCGGGGAACTTCGGCGGCGAAGGCGAGCCGCAGGGAATTCCAGGCGGTCGCGCTGTCGTCGGCAATTCACCCGTGCGCACAGTCGAGTTCCGCGTGAGCGGCATGCTTCCCGAAGGACGGCACACGATCTCGGCGCTCGCCGAAAGCGAGGGGCGGC
>DATEHJ010000144.1:0-3406 GCA_035279645.1 Gemmatimonadaceae bacterium | reverse complement strand
GAATCGAGCGCCGCCTGCGCCGCCGCGAGCTGGTTCTGATGCGTCAACGCTTCGGCCTTGATGAGCAAAGCCTCATCGGGCATGTACACCGGGAGCGGCGCTTGCGGGTTGGCGTAGCGTGCCCAGGGATCGAGCAGTGCGCCGATGCGCCCCGAGAGCGTCGTCGACGGCGTCACGAAGTACACCCAGCGCTGGTCCGCCGCATCCATCGACAGGCGATACTGGCGTCGAACGGCAACGCCGTTCGTGCCGCCGGTGACGTTCGCGAAGAAGTTCACCGTCGGCGACGGGAAGGTGAGGACGGACAGCGCACCTGGCCCGCTACGCGCAACGAGGTTCGCGGCCGCGAGCGCGGTCGCGTCGTCGTTCGCAATCCGCGCATACCGCGCGCGGAAGATCTGGATCAGGTTGGGAAGGCTCACCCCAGGAGTGAGGATGTTTGCATTGAAAAAAGCGCTCGCCGGCGTCGTGGCGATTTCAGCCGCGGCAGAATCGATCAAAGCACGTACGTAAGGGAGCGCCACCGAGCGGCCGACGTACGTCGGCGCGGTCACGTTGTACGTGGCGATCGGCAGCTTCTGATACGACTGAATGGCTTCGCCTAACGCTTCGGCCTTCATGGCGTAGGCGAGCGCGCGGATGCCGCTGCGCGTGCCCGGGTCGAACTGCGACGCGAGCGCGACGGAGCCCGCGAGCAAATCGTCCGCCGTGCGCACCGTGCGATACACGGAGTTGAACACGTTGTCGGCGATCGCGGTGCCGCTCGGCACCGCACCCTGCTCTGCATCCGATATCGACACGAGCGCGGCGCTCGTCGACGCAAATTCGTCGGTGACGAGACCCGCCATGTAGGCGAAATTGCCGTACGACGTCGCGAATCGCCCCTGCAGTCCGGTCGCCAACGCGATGACGCCGTCGACGCTGGTCGTGACCTGCTCCTGCGTCGGCTGGTTGGGATTCTGGACGTCGAGGGAGCACGCCGTCAGCGCGCCCGCCGAGAGCGCGGCGACAATCACCGCGCGTTGCTTCATCATGCGCATGTGCATGTGTCTCCGCTCAGAACGTGAACCGCGCGCTCAACGACCATGTGCGCGGAATGGGATAGCCACCGAAGTCGAAGCCGCGATCGGCGGCAGTCGTCTGCACCGAGCCGACACCGCCGGCGTTCGTGCCGAAGAGATTGATCTCCAGGTCGTAGCCGCTGTACTTGGTCCAAACGTAGAGATAGCGCCCCGACAGCGTCAGATCCACGCCATCCTTGAAATAGCGCCGCACTTGTGGCGCATTGAGCGTGTAGCTCGCCGACAGCTCGCGCAGCTTCACGAACGTGCCGTCCTCGATCCAGTACTCGAAGATGCCCTGCGTGCGCGCATTGAAGCCCGGGGGCAGCTTGCGCGGGTCGCCATACGGGAGCAGCTCGCGCTCGTAGGACTTCGAGTTACTCGCGATGCCCGCGTTCTGCGCGCGCGTCGAGAGATTCATGATCTGGTTGCCGAACACGCCGTCGAGCAGCGCCCGCAGACGAATCGTCCGCGCCAGCGTGACTTCGTTCAGAAACGACCCCGTCCATTTCGGATTCGGGTCGCCGATGATCTTGTTGAGTGAGTCGTTACAGGTACCGTGGCTCAGAGCCTCGCGCGCCGCGAGTGTCGCGCCCATGTCGACCGTCTGGTTGCTCCGACGGTACCGGCCTAACGAATCCAGAAGCAACGCCCCAGTTAGGCAATCGCGCGCGGCGTAGGACCCATAGAAGACGCCAGCCGGATAGCCGGCACGAATACGATTCGGGTACCCACCAGCTGACTGAAAATCCTGAATGCTCAGGCTCTCGACCAGGTTCTTGTTGTGCGCGTAAGTGACCGTCGACGACCAATTGACGTTCGGCCGATCGATGTTGGTCGTGTGCACCATCAGCTCGATGCCCTTGTTCGACATCGAGCCGATCGGCGCGAACTGCTGCGAAAAGCCGGTGCTCGTCGGGAGTGGGCGGAAGAAGAGCAGATCCGAAACGAGGCGGTTGTAGTACGTTGCCTCCGTCGAGACGCGGCCGTCGAGGAAGCCGACATCGCCGCCGACCTCCCACTCGCGCGCGCGCTCGTTGCGCAGATTCGGGTTGCCGTAAATCGTGTTGTTGACGAATCCGGGCCGCCCAGCGAAGGGCAACTGCGTGTACGTGATGAACTGCGAATACGCGTTCGTGATACTCGGCTGGCTGCCCGCCCAGCCTAACGCGGAACGGAGGCGAAGGTTGTTGAGCGCGCCCGCCTTGTTGTCGATGACGACGTACGATGCCGAGAGCTTTGGGAACGCCTGCCAACGCTCCGACGGCGCGAAGGTGGACGACGCGTCGTAGCGAACCGCGCCGTTGAGAAAGAGCTTGTTTCGCCAGGCCACCTCTTGCTGTCCATAAAAGCCTAACGTGCGCATCTCGACGTCCGTCTGCGCCGCCGAGAAGACGGAGCCCGCGCTAACGAGATCGCCGACCGGAGCCAGGCCGTTTGCCGTGGCGCTGGTCATGCGTACGCGCTGATCGGTGTAGTTCACGCCGCCCGTCGTCCGCAGGTCGAATGGACCGATCGGGTTCCACGTGTAGCTGGCGACGCCGTCCTGGTTGATGACGCGCGAGGCTTGAAAGACCGACTGCGAGCGTCCCGTCGCCAGCGGGGCGGTGCCGAGGACGGCGTTGCGGGGCACGAACTGGCGCTGCTCGAAGCCGCTATTGTCGATACCGAGCGTGTAATCGAGCAGCACGTTCGTGAGCGGGGTCCACGTGAGCTTCGTCGATCCGATGAACCGGTCGATCTGCTGCGGGTTCCGAATGCGGTCGATGGCAAGGAGGGGGTTCGTGCCTAACGACGGCGGCAATGGGTAGATGCCGTTCACCGGAAAAAAGTTGACCTGCGTCGGCGCGAAGAACAGCGACCCCATGATGCCGTAGTCGTTCTGCTCGCCGAACGCCTGCAGCTCGTTGTGCGTCGTGACGTAGTTGGCGGTCACGTTGCCGACCAGTTTCGACGCCAGCTGCTGTTGGATGTTGATGCGCGCCCCCGTGCGCTGCGACGACGTCGACCGCATGATGCCGTCTTCGTTGGCGAAGTTGCCGCTGATGTAGTACCGGGTCTGATCGTTTCCGCCCTCGACGGTCAGATTTTGCTCATTCGCCGGCGCGCGGTGAAAAATATTGTCCTGGTAGTTGAAGCGTTGAACCGGGAGCCCAGCCTCATTGAACGGGTAAAAATTAAAGGGCTGCTGCTCGCGTAATTCGCTCTCGGAGAATCTGGTGCTTGCCGTGTAGTGCGCTTTCCCAATCGTGCCGCGCTTGGTGAAGATCTGCACAACCCCGTTGTTCGCGCGCGATCCGTAGAGCGCTGCCGCGGCCGCGCCGCGCGTCACCTCGATATGCTCG
>DATEHJ010000143.1:0-12645 GCA_035279645.1 Gemmatimonadaceae bacterium | reverse complement strand
GATTTTACCGGGCAGTTGAACAAGTTCTATCTGACGTATCGCGAAGCGCCCTGGTTCATCGAGCTGATGCAGCAGAACCTGAGTGCCGCCAAGCGGCTCGGCTTCGCGTCGATCCCCGCCCTCAAGAAGGACGTCGCCGAGAAGATTCGTGCATTCGTCGAAAGGGGTGGGTTCGTCTTCGCCATGTGCGGCGCGACGGAGACGCTGGAATTGGCGATCGCCGGCCACGACGTCGATCTCGCGTCGGCGTATATCGACGGCACGCCGATGGACGACGACGCTGATCGCAAGATGGACTGGAAGCGCAGCTTCGCCTTCCGCGACGCGCACCTCGAGCATTCGCCATTCGTCAACTCGATGAGCGACATCGATGGCCACCAGGTGAACGTTCCTGGCCGTCGGCAGCCGCTGGGCACATTCACGCTATTCAACTTTTCGGCGAAGTTCGATCCGGTGCCGTCGATGCTCGTCCAGGACCACCGATCGGTGGTCAACGACTTTTACGGCGTCACGACGAGCTTCACGCGCAGCGTGCTCAAACCCGGAGACGTGGTGCTCGCTGAGGAGCCGGGCGCTCCCTGGGTGAAGTACATCCACGGCGATTACGGCAAGGGCACGTGGACGTACTATGGCGGACATGACCCGGAAGATCCGCAGCATGCGATCGGCAACCCTCCTACGGACCTCTCGCTCCACAAGAACTCTCCCGGCTACCGCCTCATTCTGAACAACGTCCTCTTCCCAGCGGCGAAGAAAAAGCCTCTGAAAACCTGACAAGGTGACCAGGCGCTAACGGCGTTTGTTCGGTATATTGGGGCGTGCCCACCGACCGTCTCGCACCCAAGGCTGCAGTCGCGATCAAGGCGGCCATTCGCCTCGCCGGCGGCCGAGAAGTCTGTTTTGTCGGCACCGTCGATGATGAGGGGACCGTGCAATCGGCGCGGGTCGTATCGAGGGGCGACATCGGGCAAGTGCTCGCGCTGCCAGGCTTCGCGGAGCCCGGCGAGATGCTCATCCACAATCACCCGTCGGGCAACCTCGAGCCCTCTGGCCCGGATCTCGAGATTGCGGCGCGCGTGCACGACGACGGCATCGGCTTCGCGATCGTCGACAACTTTGCGACGGAGCTTTACGTCGTCGTCGAAGTGCCTCGCCAGCGGGTGGCGACGTTGCTCGACGAGGCAGCCATCGACCGCGACCTCGGGCCGGACGGGCCCATCGCCGCGCACCTAACGAGGTACGAGGACCGCGCGAGCCAACGGGAGATGGCGGTGGCAGTCGCCCGGCTCTTCAATGGCGGCGGCATCGGTCTCCTCGAGGCGGGAACGGGCGTCGGAAAGTCGCTCGGGTATCTGGTGCCGGCGTTGCGCTGGGCCGCCGCGAACGGCGAGCGCACCGTGGTGTCGACCAACACGATCAACCTGCAGGAGCAGCTCGTCGGGAAGGATCTGCCCTTTCTCGAGAAGGCGCTCGGGGATCAACGTGTGCGATTCGCCCTTCTGAAGGGGTGGAGCAACTATCTCTGCCGGCTTCGCCTCGACCAGGCGCGCAACTCGGGCGCGTCGCTGCTCGACGACGGGATGCGAGACGAGCTGCAGTCGATCGTCGAATGGGCGGAGCACACGACCGATGGCTCGCTGAGCGACTTGCCGACGCCGCCGCGCGCCGAGCTCTGGGACGAGGTCGCCGCCGAGCCGGATCTGTGTCAGCGCCTCAAGTGTCCGATGTACGACAAATGCTTTCTGTTCGCGGCGCGACGCGAGGCGGCGCGCGCGGACGTGATCGTCGTCAATCATCATTTGCTCATGTCCGACGTCGCCGTTAGGCGTGCGTCGAACAATTGGGAAGAGGCGGCGGTGCTGCCGGCATACACCCGCCTCGTCGTCGACGAAGGGCATCATCTCGAGGACGCGGCGGCGGCCCACCTCGGGATGACGGCGACGCGTCGCTCACTTCAGCGTTTGTTCAATCGGCTCGAGCGCCGCGGCCGAGGGTTGCTCCCCGCGCTCATCGGACGCCTTTCCGCGAGCAGCGATTTGCTCAGCACGGCGAGTCTCGACCTCGTCCACGCCCGCCTCGAGCCCGCGGTCCAGGCGGTGCGAGAAAAAAGCTCGCTCTTGTTCGACTTGCTGGAATTGCTGCTCAGCGAATCGGGACAGCCGGTGCTCCGACTCACCGAGCGTTTCGCCAAGGATCCAATCTGGCAGAACGGACTGCGCCGCGCACTCGATGACACGCTCGATGAGATTCGTCTCCTCCACGAAGGGCTGCAGCTCGTGCGTGAGCGCATCGAGGGCAGCACGCGGTTGGATGAGCAGCTTGCGCCCCTCATGAACGAGCTGCGCGCGGTGATCCGGCGGCTGCAGCTCGCCGGAGACGCGCTCCATCAAGCGCTCGATCCGCCGCGTGCCGATCCCACCGTACGGTGGATCGAGGCGAAAGGACGTGAGCGCTCGGCGGCCGTGACGACCGTCCCGCTCGATCTCGCGCCGGTGCTGCGCGAAGACCTCTTCAAGCGCAACGCGACGACGATCGTGACGAGCGCAACCCTCGCGGCGAGCTCGCGCAATCGCGACGCGTTACGTGATAGTGGCGGTGCAGCGTCCGCTGATTTTCGATTTCTCGCAAGCCGCCTCGGACTCACCGAGCCCGACGTCGAGCCACGCACAGGACTCTTTCCCTCGCCCTTTCGATATCGCGAGCAGGCGCTGCTCGCGATCGCGACCGACGTGCCCGCGCCTAACGTGGATGTCGCGGGGCATCAATCGGCGTCGGCGCGACTCGCGCTCGATCTCGCCGCCGCTGCGGACGGCGGAATGTTCGTGCTCTTTACCAGTCATCGCGACGTCCGCGCGATGGCGGCGGCACTGCGTGCGCGCGGTGCGGAGCGGCGCTGGCCGCTCCTGGTTCACGGCGAGGACGGACGCGACGCGCTGCTGGCGCGATTCCGTGAATCCGGGCGCGCCGTACTCCTAGGGACGGCGTCGTTCTGGGAGGGCGTCGACGTGCCCGGTGACGCGCTGCGAGCGCTGATGCTCGCGAAGCTGCCCTTCCGCGTACCAACGGAACCTGTGACCGCGGCGCATTGCGAAGCGATCACCGCACAGGGCGGCGACCCATTCTCCGACTACATGCTGCCTCACGCGGCGCTGCGATTGAAGCAAGGCTTCGGGCGTCTCATTCGCAGCGGAACCGACCGCGGCGTCGTCGTCATTGCGGATCCGCGCATCGTGACGAAAGCTTACGGGCGCGGGTTGTTGGATGGATTGCCATCGGCTCGGCGCGCCGTCGGTCCGTGGAGCAAAATCGCCGAGGACGTGCGAGCTTTCTTCGCTGGCGATCGCGCCGGCGACGCTCACAAATTCGAATTTCAAGAATGTCAATGAACCAGCCATCGAAAATCGTGTGCATCGGGCGCAACTACCTCGAGCACGCCAAGGAGCTCGGCAACGACGCGCCGAAAGAGCCACTCATTTTTCTCAAGCCGCCGTCGAGTATCATTGAGAATGGCGCGGCCATCGAGTTACCCAAACAGTCGAAACAGGTCGAGCACGAGGGAGAGATAGGGCTCGTCATCGGCAAAACACTTCGCCACGCTTCACCGCGTGAAGCGGCCGCGGGAATTCGTGGGATCGTCGCCGTGAATGACGTCACCGCGCGCGATTTGCAGCGCGTCGATTCGCAATGGACGCGCGCCAAAGGCTTCGACACGTTCTGTCCGATCGGTGAGCTCGGTGCCGTTCCAAACGATTTGTCGTCACTTACGGTAGTTACGAGAGTGAACGGCGTCGAACGCCAGCGCGGATCGGCTTCCGAGATGCTCTTTTCGATTCCCGATTTGCTCGCCTACGTCTCGAACGTCATGACACTCGAAGTCGGCGACGTCGTTGCGACCGGTACGCCGTCGGGCATCGGGACCTTGAAGCCCGGTGACGAAGTAGAGGTCGAGATCCTCGGAGTCAGTCGAGTGCGCAATCCAGTGAGAGCGGAAGCCTAGTGCCGAAGCACGCCGATCGATTCAAGACGTTACCCGAGTATCCGCTCGCGAAGATTCCGCAGCGCAAGCGAGAGCTTCTCGAGCGCGGGCTCGACGTGATCGATCTCGGCGTCGGCGATGCCGATCTCGCGCCACCGCCGGGGGTTGTCCGGGCCCTGAGTGACGCCGCGAACGAGCCGGTCATGAATCGCTACGGCTTCGGCTTGGGACACGTCCCGTTTCGAGAGGCGATCTCGACTTGGATGGACAGGCGATTCGGTTTTCGTCCGAATCCGTTCACCGAGATCGCCCCCCTCATTGGCTCGAAAGAGGGGATCTCGCACCTCGCCCTCGCGTACGCGGAGCCCGGCACGCACACGATCATTCCCGAACCAGGCTACAACGCCTACCTCGGCGGGACATTGTTCGCCGGAGCCAAGCCTTTCCGATATGCCCTTCGTCCGCGCACAGAATTCTTAGTCGATCTGGATGAGATCCCGCGTGACATACTTCAGCGGACGCGGATTCTGTATTTGAACTACCCGAACAATCCCACAGCGGCGATTGCCCCGATCGAGTATCTCGAGCGCGTCGTCGCGCGTTGTCGCGAGCTGGACATTCTTCTCGTTTACGACAACGCTTATTCGGAGCTCGCGTATGATGGGTATGTACCGCCGAGCATCTTCGAGATCGATGGCGCACGCGATGTCGCCATCGAATTCCATTCCCTCTCGAAGACGTACAACATGACGGGGTGGCGGTGCGGGTGGGCGGTGGCGAATCCGGAGATCTGCTCGACGCTGGCCAAGGTCAAATCCTTCGTCGACACTGGCCAGTTCATGGCGATTCAGGCTGCTGGTGTTGCCGCACTCGAGAGCTGGGAGGAGTTCGTTCCCCGTAACGTCGCGACCTTCCGAGACCGACGAGACGCCGCGGTAAGGTCGTTCAAGGATGCGGGATTTGCGTGTGAAGTTCCCAAGGCTACCATGTATCTTTGGCCGAAGCTCCCGGAGGACGTGCCGAGCGGACTCTTCGCTGAGCGACTTTTGGAGGACGAAGGGGTAGTGATCATGCCCGGTTCTGCATTTGGGGCAGGCGGAGAAGGCTTTTTTCGCGTATCCTTCGTAACCGCACCATCGCGAATCGCCGAAGCGGCGCGTCGGGCAGGTAGAGTGTTGGCCAATCTCACGGCGGGGGTCGCTTGAAGCCAAAGCGCGAGAAGCTGAATCTGACGACGAAAAAGGAGCGCGGCGGATCGCTGCTGCTTTCTGTCACGATTCACGTCTTCCTCATCATCGCGCTCGCCACGATCACCTTCCACTATCCGCTCGGTTCACTCATTGGTCTGCCAAAGGACCGCGAGCACACGCCAGAGCGGATCCAATACATGGTTTTGCCGCGTGGCCAGGTGGGCAACGGCTCGCGCACCACGGCAGCCCCGCCCGCGAAGGGACGGCCGGCGCCGCTGCAAGCCCCAACGTCCATTCCGACCCAACTTCCTCCGGTGCCCAAGGACGAGAGCTCAGGCGCCGTTTCAGGTAAGCCCGGCGGAAAGGGAGATGCTCCCGCTGGAATCGCGACGGGCGTCGAGCCTCTGGCGCCGGATCCGCGCATTCCTCTCGCCGCGTCGCCGTACAAGGCTGAGCAGCGCTCGGCCGCCGAGATGATCGATTCGACCGTGCAAGCAGCGTTTGGCGTCTACTACGATTCCGCGAAATACGCCGCCGAGCATCCGGGCCGGCAGCCGGGCGACTGGACGAAGACCACAGCCGACGGCCAGAAGTGGGGTTGGGACCCGACCGGTATTCGCCTCGGCAAGTTTACGATACCTAACGCGATCCTCGCCGCGCTGCCTCTGCGAATCGGAAATGGCGGTCAGTCGCCGGTGGACGTGCGCAGTCGTGCATGGATGTATAGCGACATTCAGATGCACGCCCAGCAGTCGATCAGCGAAGATGAATTCCGCGACGCCGTGCGACGCATTCGCGAGCGGAAAGAGAAAGAGCGTCGCGACAAAGACAAGACCGTCACCGCCGACGGCAAAGGCAGCGATCGTTAACTGATCGCGTGCGGCTCCTCGTCGCTGAACGTCGGCGACGGTGGCGGCTCCTGCTCGAAGAACGGCCGGAACACACCACAGACGACTCCAAGCACCGCGAAGTCCGATCGCGGCCCGACCTCGATCGCTCGGTCCGATGGATTGGCCGGCTCGAGTACGATCGTCGCGCCGCGATGCGTGAGCGTTTTGACGGTCGCTTCTTCGCCGATTCGCGCGGCAACCATGTCGCCGTCCTTCGCGCGCGTGGACGGCGACACCATGACGAAATCGCCGTCGAGGATGCCGCGACCAACCATGCTGTCGCCCTTGATCTTCACGAAGAACACATCTTCGTTAGGCACGAAGCGACGATCGATCGTGATGAAGTACTTGCGATGCTCCGGCAATAGCGACGGCTCACCGGCGTGCACTCTGCCGTAATACGGGATGGGCTGCGTGTGTCCCGCGGCGGCGAAGCCGAGCAAGCGAACCCCGCGCGAGCGGGATTCATCGCGCTGGATGTAGCCTTTGCTCTCGAGCGAATGCAACAAGTCCGAAACTGTCTTCGTCGACTTGATGCGAAATCGTCGTGCGATTTCGCGAATGCTCGGCTGATATGTGTTCTCAGCCAGAAAGTCTATCATGTAGTGATAGACTCGCTTCTCAAGTTGGGTGAGCGGCTCGGTCATGAGCCTCTGTGAAGAGGTTGGTTGCCCAAGCGGCCGGGAAGCGTCGGCCCGCTGTGGGCGTGACAATGTAGCGCTCGTCACGCGAGGGTCAACGTGCGTTTCTCTCCGTTACGCGAAAAAAATTTTCTTGTTTACACGCGAGAGAATTATGTTTACGCGCGAAATAATTTTGTGTTTACGCGCGAAATAATTTTGTTTACGCGCTCAAGAATTTCACTGCATCGTCGATGCGCGCGAGCGAGCGATCACGTCCAAGCAGCGCGAGCACGTCGAAGATCCCAGCGCTCACACTGAGTCCAGTAAGTGCGACACGAAGCGGTTGAAACAGCTTTCCCGCACCCATGCCGCGCCGCTCGGCCTGAGTGCGAAGCGCCTGCTCCATAATTGGCGGATCCCATGCATCGACCGATGCGAGTGTATCGCGCACGCTCGACAACAGCTCGAGCGTCACCGAGCGATCCCTCCATTGCTTCGCTACTGCCTCCGGATCGTAGCTCACGTGCTCGGCGAGGTAGGGGATTGCCTGACGCACGATGTCGTCGATCGTGCGCGATCGCACTTTGAGCAACTCGATCAGTGCGAGAAGCCAGTCGCTCTGTGCGTCGAGCTCACCACGCGTCGCGAGCCCGGCGTCGATCAATGCGGCCGAGACGAGAGGCGCAAGGGTATCACTGGCCAGAAGGCTCAGGTGCTGGCCGTTCATCCACTCCAGCTTCTTCACATCGAAAATTGCCGCCTTCTTCGAGAGCCCCTCCGCGGAAAACAATTCGATCATCTGGGTAACCGTCATCACCTCGATGTCGTTCCCGGGGGACCAACCGAGGAGCGCGAGGAAGTTGAGCATCGCCTGCGGGAGGATGCCTATATGACGGTAGTCGCCAACCGCCGTTGCGCCGTGTCGTTTGCTGAGTTTCTTCCCATCGATGCCGTGGATCATCGGCAGGTGCGCGAAGCGCGGCAGGTCAGCGCCTAACGCCTCGTATAGCATGATCTGCTTCGGTGTGTTCGAGATGTGATCGTCGCCGCGCATAACGAGCGTGATCCGCATCGCGATGTCATCGGACACGACCGCCATGTTGTAGATCGGCGTCGCGTCCGAACGAAGGATGACGAAGTCCTCGATGTCTTTGTTCGGGAAGGTGATCACGCCGTGGACCAGATCGTCCCACGACGTCTCGCCCTCGGGCACGCGGAATCGCAGCACGAACGAAACGCCGGCCGCGACGCGCCGGGCGACTTCATCGGCCGGCAGCCGGTCGCAGCGCCGATCGTAGCGGAACGCGTCTCCACCTGCCTCTGCCTCACGACGGCGCGCGTCGATCTCGTCAGGCGTGCAGAAGCACCGATACGCGGCGCCGCGCTCGAGCAGCGTGCGCGCGTCGTGCCGATGGCGCTCGAGATTCGCGCCCTGATGCACCACCTGTTCGTCCCATTGGAGGCCGAGCCACTCGAGCCCTTCGAAGATGCCGCGAGTGCTCGCCTCTGTGCTGCGCACCTTATCGGTGTCCTCGATGCGAAGCAGGAATTGGCCGCCATAGTGCTTGACGTACAGCCAGTTGAAGAGGGCGGTACGCGCGCTGCCGACGTGCAGATACCCGGTCGGCGAAGGAGCAAATCGGAGACGGTCCATGGACGAAAACTAGGGGCTAGGTGCTAGAGTGTAGGGGCTAGGGACGGCGGAGGATTCCTTACAGCGCCTGCAATGGCGCGAGGAACGGGAGCGCGCGCGAACAGCGCGCGCGACACCAAATAAGCTTCTGCGAGCGCTAGCGAGCAGCCCGTACTCTACGAGAAGCCCCCGCGCTGTTGCGCGGGGGCTTCACGGAGAGGGAGGGATTCGAACCCTCGATACAAGTTTCCCCGTATGCCGGTTTAGCAAACCGGTGCCTTAAGCCTCTCGGCCACCTCTCCCTTCCCGGACGATCGCCGGGAGCGGTCACGAAATCACTAGTCGGCTATCGGCCGAACCGGCAATCTAATTCATAGCGACGGCCGAGCAACCCAAGGTGGGGCGCCGCGTTACGAACCACGTCGCAGCCAGTCCTGCTAGGGATGATCCGCGAACCCGTGGCCGACCCTCCCACGCTCGCGCCATTCGCATTGCCGAGCGAGGGGCGCGCGATTCCCACGCTCGACGGCGCGCTGGCGGCTGCCCTCGAGCGCGTCACGAGTTTGGCGTCCACTGTGCTGCGCGTGCCCACCGCATTCGTTGCGCTCCTCGGCAGCGATCGCCGCTGTTTCGCAGGCGGACCCGCGATTCCGCGCTGGCTCGCTCACGATCCCGGGACCCTGTTTCGTTCTGGACTCTCCGGTCGGATCCTCATGTCGGAGCACACCACGGTGCTCCGCGACGCGCGCGACGATATGTCGCCGGGCGTCGCGACGACCGCGCGTGACTTCGGCGTCGCCGGATTTCTCGGCATGCGTCTCGTTTCCGGCGACGGTGAAGCCACTGCGATCTTCTGTGCTGCAGACGACAAGCCGCGTGACTGGACCGACGAAGAGATTCGGCTTTTTCGCGAGATCGCTGTTTCGTCTCTCACCGAAGTCGAGCTGCAGCGCCGCACTGCGGACGCAGAGCGAATCGAGCAGCAATTGCGACACGACGCGCTGCACGACCGCCTCACGGGGCTCCCGAATCGCGCATTCTTTGTCGAGCGCGTGCGCGTCGCGGTGGAGCGCGCGCGTCGCAATCCCGAGGAATGCTTCGGCGTCCTTTTTCTCGATCTCGACAATTTCAAGGCGATCAACGACAGCTTCGGACACGTCGCTGGTGACGAGCTGCTGCTCGAAGTCGCGCGTCGCTTCACGGGTTGTCTGCGGTCGCTGGACATGCTCGCTCGCCTCGGCGGCGACGAGTTCGCGCTGCTGCTCGAGAACATTCGCGAGCCGAGTGACGCGGCGCGCGTTGCCGAACGGTTGCAGGCATCGCTGCAGACGCCAATCAACGTCGGCGAAGACGAAGCGTTCACGTCGGTGAGTCTCGGGATCGCGGTGCACAGCGACGCCGACGATCATCCACAGCATGTGCTGCGCAGCGCCGACCTCGCGCTCTATCGCGCGAAGGAGCAGGGACGTGCGCGCTTCCAGGTCTTCGATCCGCGCATGCACGAAGAGGCGGTGCGACGGCTTCGTCTCGAGACCGATTTGCGGCGTGCACTCGAGCGAGAGCAGTTTCGGCTGCACTACCAGCCGGTGGTGTCGCTCGACAGCGGCCGAATCGTCGCCGTCGAGGCGCTGCTGCGCTGGGAGCATCCCGAACGTGGTCTCGTGCCGCCGGGCGACTTCATCCACGTTGCCGAGGAGACGGGACTCATCGCCGAAATCAGTCGCTGGGTGCTGGAGCAGGCCTGCCGCCAATGTCAAATGTGGCGGCGCGAGCACGGCGACGACGCGCCCGAATCCGTATGGGTGAACCTGTCGGTGAAACACCTCGCTGAGGGCGGCATCGTGCGCCAGGTGGCGGAGGTACTCCAGTCGCTTCGCTTCGATCCGAAGCGACTCACGCTCGAAGTGACGGAGAGCGTTCTCGTCGAGCACCAGGATGTGGCGCGCCGCGCGCTGAGTGAGCTCCACGATCTTGGCGTGCGCATCTTCATGGACGACTTCGGGAGCGGCCACTCCTCGTTAGGTTTCCTCGACCGTCTGGCGATCGACGGCATCAAGATCGACCGCACCTTCATTGGTCATCTGAACGCCGGCCCGCGTCCGATGCAGCTCGTCCGGACGATCATCGGACTCGTGCGTGGTCTCGGTTTCGACGCCGTTGCCGAAGGGGTCGAAACGGAGGACCAGCTGCGGCTCCTCAGGGACATGGGGTGCGCGTTCGCGCAGGGATTCCATTTCTCGAAGGCGGTCCCCGCGGACGGAATCGCGAAGCTGCTCAAGGTGCGCGTGCGCTGGTAGGACGCGGCGGCTGGTCCCACACCTTATCTTGGCAGGAACCCAACGACGGTCCGTCGGGCTTGATCTAATCGCCGATCGACCGTTGTCGTTGGCTTACGCTTTGCCACGACGTGGTTCCACTGCGGAGAAGGTACATGCGCGTTCGACGTCCGGGTCTCGTCCGACTCGTTGGTTGTGTAGTGCTCCTTGCCGCCTGCAGCTGCGACAAACCCGTCGCCCCGCCGACGAACTCGGCGAAGCCCTGTGGCAGCGCGACGGTTCAACTCGCGGTGTTGCAGGCCGCGACCGTCGCTTGTACCGCCGGCACGACCGTCACGCTGCAGGGTGGGGGCGCGAGCTATCTCGTTGTGCCCAATTTTGCGACGGGGAACGCGGTCAACCGGGCGACCTCTTACACGATCGGCATCGCCAATGGCGCATCGGCGAATGTCGTCCCAGTTGCCGGCCCGTCTCTGGACGTCGCTCCCTCCGTGCACGCGCCGATGCCAGCGGTAATCCAGCGCCGCGCGCGTCAGCACGCCTTCGACGCAGCGCTGATGGAGGAAGCTCGGCAAAAAGTGGCGAGTGGCGCGTGGCGAGTGCAGGCGCGGCGGCTCACCGCTCCGAACGCTCCAGCGTCTCGCGCCGTCGTGCCTCCCGTCGGCAGCATTCAGAGGTTTCATGTTCTCTCATCAGAGAGCCCGGCTCAATTCACGGCCGTCGGCGCGCGCCTGAGTTATGTCGGCGCGAACATTCTCCTCTACGTCGACACGCTGGCGCCGGCAAATGGCTTCACCTCGGACCAGCTCAACGCCTTCGGCCAGCTGTTCGATCAAACGCTGTATCCGATCGACCTCAACGCATTCGGCTCGCCGACCGACATCGATCAGAATGGCCACCTGATCATGCTGCTGTCGCCAGTCGTCAACGCGTTGACGCCCGCTTCGTCGTGCGCGACGCAGGGCTTCATCGGCGGTTTCTTCGAGGGATTCGATCTCGCGTCGTCAGACACGAGCTCGAATCGAGGCGAGATCTTTTACAGCCTCGTGCCCGACCCGACCGGGACGGTGAGCTGCGCCCACACGGTGGCGGATCTGCTCGACGAAACGCCGTCGACCTTCCTCCATGAGTTACAGCACTTGATCAACTTTTCTCAACATGTGGTCGTCCACGGCGGCGCGCCGGAATTTGGCTGGCTCGATGAAGGGATGAGCATCGTCGCCGAGGAAATGGGGTCCCTGTACTACGAGAACAAATTTCCGCCGCCATCGGGCCGCACCAATCCAGCGCAGCTCTTTCCCGATTCATCACAAGGGTTCATCAACGGCTTGCTCTTCGACTCGTATTCGTATTTGCTAAAGACGGATACCGCCACGGTGACCCTGCATTCCGACGCCGACGGAGGGTTGGCGTGGCGCGGCGGTGACTGGTTGCTCATGCGATGGCTTGGCGATGTGAAGGGTGTGGGCATTTACAAGACGCTCGTCGAGAGCAACCTCACGGGCACGGCGAATATCGCCAGCGCTGCTGGCGAGTCGTTCGACGCGCTCTTTGGCGACTTCAGCCTCGCCCTGTACACCGATAGCATCCCGGGTACGCCGAAGAGCTCGATTCCAGCGCGCAATCGATTCGTGGTCCGGAATCTCCGCCGCATGTATCAGCGACTCTTCGACACATCCCAGGGCAGCAGCTTTGTGCCCCGGCCGTTCCCGATCATCACGGTGCCTCTCACCAGCTCGATCTCGGCGAGCCTGGTACCCGGCACGATGTCGTTCTACCGTCTCAACACGTCGGCGGGACAGACCACGGTCACGATCGATTTTGGCTCGACGCCCGGCGTGCCCCTGACGGACGCGCTGCACCCGCAGCTGAGCATCTTCCGCATCCCGCCGGGTCCCTAGTGGTCCGACTATTCGTCCCTGAGGATCATTACCGGATCGACACGTCCCGAGCGTAGCGCGGGAAGCCACGACGCCGCGAACGCAGCGCCGATGAGCGCGGCGATCACCAGCAGGAACGTCGGTGCATCCGTGGGAGCAATGCCGTAGAGCACACGG
>DATEHJ010000142.1:0-2513 GCA_035279645.1 Gemmatimonadaceae bacterium | reverse complement strand
TTCCGCGATCTCGTCGATCTCATTCCTGCGGGCGACGTCATCGCGCTCAATCGGACGCGTGTCGTACGAGCTCGGCTCCTCGGTACGCGACGTTCCGGTGCGCCAGCGGAGATCATGCTTCTCAAGCCGGTCGGCGGCGATCGATACGAGGCGATGGTGTCGCCAGGCGGAAAGCTCAAGCCTGGGCGCACCGTCGAGATCGCAGCGGGGTTCTCGGTCGAGATTCTGGAGGTTACGGAGCGTCGCACTCGCATCGTGCGTCTCCTTGGCGATGGACCACTCGACGCACTAATCGAGAGACACGGGCACGTGCCCCTCCCGCCCTACATCGACCGTCTGGACGGTCGGGACGACGCCGAACGATATCAGACCGTCTATGCACGCGAGGCAGGATCGGTCGCGGCGCCGACGGCGGGGCTCCATTTCACACCCGAGCTTCTCGACGCGCTGGTCCAGCGCGGCGTTAGGCGCGCCGATCTCTTGCTGCACGTTGGCGCCGGCACGTTCAAGCCCGTAGAGGTGGAGGACCCAGCGGAGCACGTGATGCACGAGGAGTGGTACTCGGTCTCGATCGACGCCGCAACGACCATCAATACAACGCATGAGCGCGGCGGCTCAGTGTGGGCCGTGGGTACGACGAGCGTGCGAACCCTCGAGAGCGCGGCGGATTTGAATGGCAGTGTGACCGCAGGAGAAGGGGAGACGAGTATTTTCATCCGTCCACCGTATGGATTTCGCGCTGTGGACCATATCATCACGAACTTCCACTTGCCGCGCTCGACGCTGATCATGCTCGTGGCCGCGTTCGCTGGATTCGATCTCACGATGGCTGCCTATCGAGAGGCCATTGCGAGTGGCTATCGGTTCTACTCGTATGGCGATGCAATGGCGGTGGTGTGAGGCAAGGGGGCGAGGCCAGGTGTTCGAGGAAAGGAAATTCTCATTTCGCGTAGAGGCGGAGGACGATCGCGCGCGTGCCGGCATCTTCGTGACGCCGCATGGAGCGGTTGCGACGCCGGCGTTCATGGCGGTCGGTACGTTGGCGACCGTGAAAGCTCTCGACCCGGTGGAGCTCGAGGCGATGGGCGCGCAGATGATTCTGGCGAACGCCTACCATCTGCATTTGCGACCAGGGGACGCACTCATCCGGGACCTCGGTGGATTGCACTCGTTCATGGGCTGGTCCGGGCCAATCCTCACCGACTCCGGAGGGTTTCAAGTTTTCTCATTGGCGTCGCTGCGCACGGTGGACGAAGATGGCGTCGACTTTCGGTCGCACATCGACGGATCGAGCCGGCGATTCACTCCCGAGTCCGTGATGCAGATCGAGCGGAACCTCGGCGCCGACGTGATCATGCAGTTCGATCACGTGATTCCCGGGCAGAGCGACGAGTCGACGGCGCGTGACGCGAGCGAGCGCAGTGTGCGCTGGCTGGGCCGCTGCGCTCGAGAGTTGGGCCTATTGTCGAGCCGCGAGCCCGGACCTGATCAGGTGCTCTTTCCGATCGTTCAAGGTGGGATACACGAAGCGCTGCGACGTGAGGCGGCGCACGCGATCTTGTCGAGCGGCGAATGGAGTGGCTTCGGGATAGGAGGTCTTTCCGTCGGCGAGGCGAAGCCGGACATGTATCGGATTCTCGAGGCCATCGACGACATGCTACCGAGCGATCGGCCGCGCTATCTCATGGGTGTGGGCTTTCCGGAAGATCTTGTCGAGGCCGTTCGCCGCGGCGTCGATCTCTTCGACTGTGTCGCGCCGACGCGCATGGGCCGCAATGGCGCTGCATTCACCGCTGACGGACGGATCAACATCAAGCGCGCGGAGTTTCGCACCGATACGCGTCCGCTCGACGAAGAGTGCGAGTGCGCGGCGTGCCGTCGCTTCACACGCGCGTATATCCGCCATCTGTTCGTCGCCGATGAAATTCTCGGGCATCGCCTGCTCTCCCTGCACAATGTACATTTCCTCGTCCGGTTGATGGCCGTAGCGCGCGACAAGGTTCGCGCTGGCACCTTCGGCGGATGGAGCCGCGATTGGCTCGCCCGATATCACTCCCGACTCACGATTCCGGCATGACCTCGACAGCCGCGTTTTACATGCTCCAAGCCGGCGGTGGGTCCGGCGGTTTGTCTGTCTTCGGCCTTCAGATCGTACTGATCCTCGCGATCTTCTATTTTCTCATCATCCGGCCGCAACAGAAGCAGCGTAAGCAGCACGAGGAGTCGCTGCGCAATCTGCAGAAGGGCGACGACATCGTCACCACCGGCGGCATCATCGGTAAAGTCATTTACATACGTGAAACGATGAAGGACGGTGCGGCGGTGAAGGCGATGGACGATGCGGTGACGATCAAGTCGGACGAATCGCGACTGATCGTCGAGCGCGGACGCATCGCGCGCGTCACAAGCGCCAAGCGCGCCGACGCAGCGGCGACAACGACCTCCGCCTCGTAATGCACCGCGGACAAGCGCGTAACGAGACACGTTCGTGAGTCTGCTGGATATCCGCGTTC
>DATEHJ010000141.1:0-6260 GCA_035279645.1 Gemmatimonadaceae bacterium | reverse complement strand
GTCGACGAAGCAGAAGTCGCGGTCGATGGAGCAGAAGTCGCGGTCGATGGAGCAGGAGTCGCGATCGATGGAGCAGAAGTCGCGGTCGACGAAGCGGAAGAGTGAACGAAGCGACTACTCGCCGCGGATCGCCACGAGTGGGTCTGTCTGTGCCGCGCGGCGCGCCGAGAGATAGCTCGCGGCAAGCGCCGCGACCGCGAGGACCGCGGGCACGACGACGAAGGTCGTCACGTCGGTCGCCGTCGTCTCGAAGAGCATCGCTCGGATGAGCCGCGCCGAGGCGATCGCGCCGAGTACGCCCACCACGGCGCCGGCCACGACGAAAGTCAGACCGTCGCGCATGACGAGCGCGAGAATCCGCCCTTCGGTTGCGCCCAGAGCGATTCGAACGCCCAACTCGCGCGTGCGCTGCACCACACTGTAGGTGACCGTTCCGTATAGCCCCACTGTCGCCAGTAGCAGCGCACATCCGGCGAAGCCGAGCAGGACGAGCGTGACGAATCGCCGCTGTGGATCGATGGACGCCACGCCGGTCGAGGCAACGCTCGGCTTGCCGAGAAAGTTGAGCGCCGGCTCGACGCTGCGCACCGCGCGATCGACCGACGGGAGTGCTCGTGCCGCGTTCGGTGCGCGCACGACGAACTGCATCCACGGCCACACTTCGAGCGTATAAGGCAGATAAATCTCCGCCTGTGATTCGTTTTCCGGACCATATTCGCGAATATCCGAAATCACGCCGATGATCGGCATCGTGATCGGCTGGCCGAAGTCCTTGCGCGCCTGCGACGCACGACGAACGGTGACGCGCTGGCCCAACGCGCTGCCGCTCGGGAAGATTCTCTTCGCGAGCTTTTCGCTCACGACGAATCCAACGGGGGAGCGCATGTCGTCGGTGGTGAACCAGCGCCCAGCTGCCATCGGGACTCGCAGCGTCTGTCGGAACTCGCGCGACACCGTGTGGTACAGCGCCGATTCGGTCGCACGTCCCGAGGTCGCGGCTTCGGTCTCGACTTTGGTCGGGAGAAGCGCGCCACCGACTGCGGCGACATCGGTCACGCCGGGCACGGCGCGGACGGCTTCGATGATACGCGTCCACAGCGCAGCAGCTTCGGCGGGCGCTTGATAGCGATGCGCGGGTGGGCTCAGGGCAAACTCGATCGTGTCGCGCGGGTCGTAGCCTAACGGCACGGCGACGAGCCGGCGGAAGCTCTGAATCAGGAGGCCCGCACCCATGAGCAGCGTGAGCGCAAGCGCGAATTGGATCGAGACGAGGACGTTTCGAACCCACGCTTCTCGCGCGCCGCCGATCGCTCCCGCGACGCCGGAGCGAACGCGGTCCATGAGACGGGCGCTTCCCGCGTGCAACGCCGGCAACGTGCCGACGAGTATCGCCGTCAGCCCCGATGCAAGGAGTGCGAAGAGCGCGGCGCGCCCATCGACGGAGAGCTCGGACGCGAAGGGAAGTTGCGACGTCGCCGCGCCGCGCACATAGCCGACCAGAACGTGCGCGAGAACGAGACCGAGCGCAGCCGCGCCGATCGCCAGCACGAGCGCCTCGGCGAGCAACTGCCGCGCCAAACGCCACCATCCGGCGCCTAACGCGGCGCGAATCGTCATTTCCTGCTGGCGCGCCGAGGCACGCGTCAGCATCAGATTGGCGACGTTGGCGCAGGCGAGCAGCAACACCAGCGCGATCGCGCCCGAAATGATGGCGAGCGCCGAACGAAGCCCCCCGAACATCTCGCCCGCAATCGGCTGAATGCCAATGGACGCCCAGTGCGCCTGTTCGACCGGATACTCGGCGGCGAGCCGCAGTCCGATGGTGCGCATCGCCGCCGCCGCCCGCGCCGAGTCCGTGCCCGAGCGGAGGCGAAGCACTGCCCGGCTATCGACATGCAGCCCACGGTAGCCGAGCTGCGGGTGTGTCCGCTCGAATACGGTGAGCGGTTGCCACAGGGAGGGGCCGAGGAAGGAGCTCGGGCCCCCGAAGTTAGGGTATGCGAACGCATGTGGCATCACGCCGATGATCGTCGTTGGCACGCTGTCGACGACGATGACCTTGCCGATCGTCGCCGGGTTTGCTCCGAATTCCTCGACGAAGTAGTCGTACGAGAGAACGGCAACGGGTGCCGCGCCGAGTCGCTCCTCGTCAGGCAGGAAGCCGCGGCCGAGCAGTGGCCGTGTGCCCATCAGGGCGAAGAATCCAGGCGTCACATACGCCGCGATGCGGCGTTCGGTCGAGCCATGCAGCGGAAGCTGGATCCCATCGCCGCGGACGTACGCCATGCCTTCGATCGCGCTCGAAACAGACGCGCTCTGCGCTTGCCAGTCGCGAAAGGTCGGATAGGAAGGCACGCGAAGGCCGCCCTCGTCGCTTCGCTCGAAGACGGTTTGCAATCTCCACGGGTCGCGATAGGGAAGACCGCGCAGCACGATGGTGTCGATGACGCTGAACGCGGCCGTCGTACTGCCGATGCCAAGGGCGAGCGTCAATACGGCGACGATGGAGAATGCGGGCGAGCGCCGGAGTGTACGGAGCGCATAACGAGCATCGCGCATCGTCGATTCGAGTGCAGAGATCATAGGAACATAGTGATCATTCAGCGCTCGGTGGGCCAGCATCGAGCTGTCAGAGAGTTGTGGACCTTCGTGCAATAACTGTTTTCTTCAGGAAATTCCTGGAAATGTGCAACTGTGAGTAGGAGGCGGGGGGGGTGCTGTTCACAAAAGCTCATTCCGCTCGTTGCGCCTGGTGTCCTCTGCTGCGAAGAGCGATCCGTGGAATCCGCCGCATCCGTTGCATCCGGAGAAGGACACGGCTCCGCTCCCGACGCGCGTGATGATTTGTGAACACCCCACCGTCGACGCGTCATCCGCCATTCCCGGATATCCTGAAGAACCAATAACTGTCATCCTGAACGAAGCGAGGGATCTGCTTCACCGCATGAGTGAAAGAGCAGATCCCTCGCTTCGCTCGGGATGACAGGCGTCGCTACTTTTTGTCTGCGAGCTGATTCGGCGGCGTGACGCGCAAGCCGTTCGCGATGATGCGTTGCACGCAGCCATCGACGATCGTTGCCCGTGCACTATCGGTCGTCGCAAAACGCAACGAATCCTGGCATGCGGGATCGTGTACGGCGAGAAGGCGTGCCTGCGCGCGAGTCGCGACGTCGTTCCGATCGTGCCGGATCGACGCTTCACGAGCTGTTAAACCCAAGGCCGCGATGGCGGCCGCCACGATGATGAATGGCATGATTGACCCCAGTGCGCGCACGTGTGGCGCGCGGTGAGAGAAAATGAATTGGGATCAGCGCTGTCGGTGGGATGCGCAGCGCTCGCGAAAGGAAGGAACGGTCGTGGATCGGCGCTCGCTTACGCGCCGATCCGAACAATTACCCCTCGCGCAACGCTCGGGGTCCAGCGTCAGGCGAGGTCAGCGGGAGGACGAATCGGGAACGGCCCCGGCAACGACTATTTTAACACCGTCTCGAGCTGCTTTTCCATGACACCGTTACTCACGCAATCGGAATCGTTCGGGACGATCTCCATCGCGGTGCCCTGATAGCCTGGATACGACGTATGCACGGTACCGCCGATTGTGACGTCGCTCCCATTTGTGGTGGGCTTCGCCGTGAAGGTAATAAACAGCGTCGTTTCGCGATTTGCCGCGGCGCCCGACTCCTTCGGATACTTACACCAGATGTAGTCCTCGTTTCCGTTATGCGTCGCCGTGCGGTTTGCGATCAGCGCGTTGCCGCGCGCATCACTCTGCGCGACGCGAAAACCGGCGTTCATGAGCGCGACCGCGGCGACCTGCGTGGCTTGATTGGGCGCCTTCGCGGCCTGGAAGGAGAGCGGTGTCGGCGCGGTGATCGGTGGCTTGAGACAGCCAATTGCGAAGACGGCGACCGCGGCCGTAAGCGATCTGAACGTCATAAACTCCTCGAGGGGGGATTCGATCTACATACTGCGAATCTCGTGCGCCAAATCACAGAAACGTTGGCATTCTCCCTGATTGACTCTGCAGGTCGCGACCAACAGAGTTCTGCAGAAGCCGCGCCGGAGGTGTGGTGCTCATTGCGGTCGTTCAACAGCCACAGACGTTCGATCAGGCGACGCCTGACGACACGTTTCGCGACGTGCTCGATGTCGCCGGCGTCGCGGTGCCGCTCGCGCTCGGGGTGCTCCTGCTGGCGGTGAGCTGGCCGGGGCTGAAGCGGTGGGTGCGCCATCGGCTACGCCGTCGTCGCCGCCGCCGCCATCACCACGCACATCCCGGCTCGCCGACGGCGCCCTAACGAGTCCAACGGCTCGGACGCCAGCCTCCGCGCCCATTGAGCATTCGTATACCACGGCTGACCGCGAGGTTGTTATCGGTCGCGCGCTCGATCGTCTTACGATCGATGTCGTGCGGCACGTCACGACTTGGGCTTCGGATGTGCGCGGTCACCGCGCACGACGACGCGCCAGATGAGCATCGAAACGCCGATCGTCAGCAACAGGTGAATCCAGCCTGGACCGTCGAGCAGCGTACCGATTGCCCAAATGACGAGCAGCGCGATTGCCGCAATGATGCCGATGTCCATTGATTGCGTTCCTCGTTTCGCGCTCGTAAATTGCGCGACGATCTTGTAAGAGAAACTCGGGGCGGAGAACCATCGTTTTCGAGCCAACAAGTCCACTGAAGTGGGTTCGATAATCTATGCTGACGTCATGCCCCCAGTGCGGGGGAAGACGGAAGGTGTGGTGAGGGCCTCATACATTCGGCTGGGCTTCGCAAAACCCTTCTTCGTTCCGAACTCTCGAGCCCCGTGGGAAACCACGGGGCTCGAATTTTTGGGGCTAGGGAGCCTGGGGTTAGGGGCTAGCCATTCGAAGGCAGTAATATTCCGCAGTCACTAGTCACTAGCCACTAGCCACTAGCCACTAGCCCCTTGCCCGTCGTCACCGTCGTTCGCCGCATGCAATTCAACGCGGCGCACCGCGTGCACAATCCCGCGCTCTCCGACGAGGAGAATCGCGCGCTCTTCGGGAAGTGCAACAACCCGAACTGGCACGGCCACAACTACACGCTCGACATCTTCGTGACGGGGCCCGTCGACGCGCGGACGGGGTATGTCATCGACCTCGCGAAAATCAAAGCGATCGTCCAGCGCGAAGTCGTCGACAAAGTCGATCATCGCAATTTCAATCTCGAGGTCGACTTCATGCAGGGTGTGATCCCGACGACGGAGAACATCGTCGTCGGCATGTGGCGTGTGATCGAGCCGCACATCACGCCCGGGCGTCTCACTCGCCTCGTGTTGTGGGAAACGCCCAACAATTACGTCGAGTATGACGGCGGCTGAGCGATCTTCGTTAGGCGCTGGCGGATGAGCGGCGCGCAGCTTGCCGGCCGTCGCGTGGTCGTCACCGGCGCGTCACGCGGCATCGGGCTCGCCATCGCGACGACACTCGCCGCCGCCGGTGCGCGTCTCACGCTTCTCGCCCGGGACGTTCGCTCGCTCGAGAAACTGGCCGCAAGGCTCGACGCGGTGCCGATCCCCTGTGACGTCGGCAACGCCGCCGCCGTCGACCGTGCGATCGCCGCGATCGAGAGCAATGGCGGCGCACCGGACATTCTCGTCAACAACGCCGGTCTCTTTCGCCCCTCGCCCGTCGACGCCACCACGCCCGAGGCGCTCGCCGCCGCGCTCGAGGTCAACCTGATCGCGCCCTTCCGTCTCGTACGAGCATTTTTGCCGGCGATGCTCGAGCGAGGCCGCGGGGACATCGTGAGCATCGGCTCCGTCGCCGATCATGCGACGTTTCCCGAGAATGCCGCGTACGGCGCCAGCAAGCATGGCCTGCGCGCGCTGCACGAAGTCATGCGCACCGAGCTGCGCGGCACCGGCGTCCGCGTGACGCTCATTTCTCCCGGGCCCGTCGACACGTCGCTCTGGGACGAGATCGATCCGGATTCGCGAGAGGGCTTCACGCCGCGCTCGCGGATGCTGCCGCCTAACGCGGTTGCTTCGACCGTTCTCTTCGCCGTGACGCAGCCGCCCGAGGTGGACGTCGAGCTCGTGCGCCTCGCGCGCAGCTAGCGAAAGGCCGTGTTCATCGAGCTGATCGACGTCCTGCGGTGCCCGAATGCGCACGAGGACAGCTGGCTGGTACTCGCCACCAACCGAACGGATGGCCGTGACATCATGGAGGGAACCCTCGGCTGCCCGATCTGCCGCGCCGAATACACGATCACGAATGGCATCGCACGGTTC